>NZ_JFHK01000001.1 GCF_001636545.1 Kosmotoga arenicorallina S304
CCACGAATATACGATGATTCCGTGCCTTTTTCAATGACCTGTTTTTCTTTTCTTTATTTTGTTAACTCGAAGTGCATAAGTTGAGCCCATTTATTTTTCATTATGTGCACCTGGAATTAATAATTTGTACCTATTAAACAAGATTGCTTAATTTTGCTTTTTTCATTTTTCTGGATTTTTGAATTTTTCTTGATACAAAGCGCTGCACATTTTTCTTGCTGCGATATAGGAGTTTTCAGCATCTTTTAGAATTATATATTCATCTTTTGAATGCGGATTTTGGTAACCAATGGATAGATTCACGCAGGATATATAATTCGATAAATAATCTGCATCAGAAAGAGAACCATGTTCCTCTTTGAATCCTGTTACTTCTGAAACAGCTTCTGAAAACTCTACTGTGCAATAGCTGTTTAACGATCCAATGAAGTGCTCCTTTCCCCTCCTGTCAAGCACAAGACCCCAGTTGCATTCGGCTACTTCTTTTGCTTTCTCGCTAAGAAAATACTGTATTCCTTCTCTTCCGCTTTCTTCTTGTACGGAAAATACAAAACTGCACTTATACTCTTTTAGAAGTTCAAGTAACATGTATACACCTAATTTGTCATCTGCGCCTATATTACCCTCCCCTTTGATAATTCCATAAGATTCTTTTATATTAGACAATTTGCCGATCTCATAATCTTCAGTTAGCGCATCCATATGCGCAGATAACAAAGGTGTATTGGGAATCAGTCTATAGATATTACCCATATAATCCTTATCATATGGAATGCCAAGTTCTTTTAAACTTCTCTCCACATATTCTTGCATTTCGCTTACTTCATATCTTTGGGCAGGTATCTTCAAGACCCTATAAGCTCATTTTTGTTAATCATTCTAACCCCTCCCTCTTTTTAAGAAGCTATCTCTCCCAATTTCCTGGATAAATTCATTACAGATTTGATTGAAACAAAGAAAAAAGATAACCAACGGCAAAAGGAACCCTATAACAGAAAATGTTCTCGCTAAACACATAGTGAGAATAAAAGAGTAAACAATCAACAAGAATTTGACAAAAACTGCAATATCACCTCCTTTCAACTGATAGATTTGGCAGTACTATTGATTTTCTATAAAGTCTTTTAACTTCTCGATAGTTCCTTCGGGATTAGTTATTACACCTTCTATCACTTCATAGCTTGCCTTTTTGTAAGTAAAAATAACCGAGAAAATAAGCGCTGCCAGTTTGTGATAAAGAGTTCCTTCGGAAGAATCTGTATCCCAACCCAGATATTTGCTGTAGTAAAGCTTGTTGGTTTTCATAGTAACGGCTGTGGTTGTATGTTCTCCAAAGGTAGCTTCTTCAATTTGAAAACTGTAAAAAATCGAACCGCTCAAAGCTTGATTTGGAGAAGTGGTCATAACAAGAATGCCACCTTCAAAGTCAGAAACAACAGGAACGGCACCCATCATCATGCCGGTTTGGGCAGCCACGGCAAAAACCAGCTCTTTTGTGGTGTCTACTGTGAAATATGAGATTCTGCTATTACTTTCTTCCCAATTTTCACCAAGAATTTTTTCAAGCAATTCAGTAGCTGAATCAGTTAAAAGCTCAGAAGTGCCGGATCCTATTTTTTCTCCCCCGAAAGCAATGATGGAAAGTAAAAGCACAATTACAAATACAACTTTTTTCATGTTATCCCTCCTCGATATTTAGCACAGGCTTATCCAGTCATTACCCATGCGCTTAATCTGAAACTTTTTATTTGGAACAAATTCGAATAGATCATTCAGGAATTTGTGTATAGAGCTGTAAAGGTTATTTATTTCTTTATCGGATCTTGAGGTTTCATCAAGTTGGATGTATATCTCAAAACCTTCGATAGTGTTTGGAAAGCTAAAGCGTATTTCATCTTTCTCAAAATCAAACCCTGTGTTATCTATTTCAGTAATTAGTCTCATGGTATTTGGAAAAAAAGTCACAATAGACAAAGGGCAAGAGAATACTATTACCATCTAAATCACCTCCCATCAAAACCTTCAAGTTATACATTTACACTTTTTAATTTGTGCTAGTTTTGTTCTCTTTGGATTTCAAATGATTGAAATGTATAATTTTGTTGAAGTTATAAGGAAGAGGGTGATTTGATGGTTAACAAGGTTGAATATTCAATAGAAGACATCTTCAAGGGTATCAAGCTATTTCTTGAAGATTATCTTGGAGATTCTGTGGATACCTCCGTTAAAAATGTTTTCAAAGTTGATGCTCCAGAAAATTCTGCAATTGTCAAATTGAACATTGTTTATAAATCCAAACCAATAGATATTGAGTTTTTGACAATATTGCCTGATAAGGAAGGTGCATATTTGATAGATGGGAAACAGCATTATTCCCCTCTGGTGCTTGTTGAAAAGCGAGAGTTTCTTAAGACCAAAAATACCGAAGCTAAAATCAGGCAAATAGATTTCGAGAATTTTTTCGTGGTTCCGGGTTATTTCCTTGAAAAGGCTCTGAAAATACTTAGGGCATTGAGAGGAAAAGAGGCTTTTATAAAAAACATGGCTCAAGTTACAACTGAAAAGAAAGCCGAAAAAGTTTTCGCTTCAAATCTTTCGGCAGTTCTTTCAAATACATATGTTGGGGCAAGGTTGTATGAATTGCTTGATGGCCGATGGATAAAGGTGCCAATATTGTTCCCCTTGAGCAATGATAACGAACTTCTCAGGCTTTCTGAATTGAGGAAGGTTGTCTATCACGGTTCTGAGGTAAGCGAAGAGTTTAGAATCCAGCATGAAAGCCATTTAGGAAGAGTAGATTTGCTTGAAACTCCAGAATCCGAAGCCATCGGTAGGGTATTGTATCTGGCAAGCGGCGCTCATTATGATGCAAAGAAATTGCAGATTATCCCTGCTAATACGAAAAAAGTAGAAGATATCCTCAGCCCATCTACAAGGAGTGTGCCGTTTTTTAACCACTCAGATTCTACAAGGACCATGATGGGCGGTAAAAACCTGAAACAAGCTGTCAAAGTCTCTGGAGCTGAAGAACCAATAATAAAGACCGGAATTGAAAAAGAAGTCGACATGAGAGTCGGAGTGAATGCATTTGTTGGATATTCTCTTTATTATGGGCTCAATTATGAAGACGGGATAATCGTTTCAGATAAATTTGCCGAGAAAATGAGCATAGAGAGAGTGGAGACCTTTTCCTTTGATGAATATATTCCGATACCAGGGGACATTAAAATTACTAAAAATGACAACACGCTTACTCTGTCTTCAGGAGAAATATTGGTGAAATATAAATTCCCCAATATTGGGACGAAACTTGTTTTTGGAGATAAAGTTTGTGAGAGAAAAGTTTACTTAGTAAAGAACAAAAAGCCTGAGATTATAAAAGATCTCACATTTGAATGTAAATACAAGGATCGATATCCTGCCATAATGTCAGAAAGCCCTACTGAAGATTGGCTTTCATTAAAGGAATTACGCAAATGGACTACCGTGAAGCTAAAAAATGAAAAAGAGGAAATAGAACTTAACAACAGTAAATTTGAATTAAAAATTCCTCTGAAAGTGCACAAACCTCTCGAAGTTGGAGACAAGATAACAGGAAGGCATGGAAATAAAGGGACAATTTCCAGGATACTTCCCGAATCCGAAATGCCGTATGTAGAAATAAGCGGCAAAAAACGCCATTTGGAGATGATTCTTAGCCCTTTAGGCATAATAACGAGGATGAATTTGGGCCAGCTTCTGGAAACTCAGGGATCTTTAGCCGGAATAAAAGATGGCTCTCCTGAAAAGGTAAATATCGATGCAATTTTGAAAGCATTGAAAAAGCTGGGATCAGACGATTTTGGGAGGTTTGAGCTGCATTTGGGAAATTCTAAATTCCCGGCAGCTGTGGGTTACCAGTATTTCGTACGGTTAAATCACAACGTCAGAGATAAGCTTCATGTCGTATCGAAGGCAAAGGTGTCTAGTTACAGTTACCAGCCGCTTAAAGGCAAGAAAAAAATGGGCGGGCAAAGGATAGGAGAAATGGAATTCTGGACACTTTTTGATCACAACAGCCCGAAAGTTATTGAGCTATTTTCAAAAACAAACCTCAAGAACTGGAAAGACAGCAAAAAGTATATAAATAATTTCAACTTTTTACTCAGTGCGCTGGAAGGCATAAAACTCGAAAAAGAAAGAGATATTAATGGACTTAAGTTAAAAGTAACAGCTGGATACTCATTGACTAACTTGAAAGCTCAGGAAGAAAAGCTTTCGAAGGAAATTTCTCCAGTGTTGTTTGAAAAAGTTCAGAGCTTGTTGAAATTAAAAAGGCTAAAAACAGGGCCAAAAGACAAAAAGGATTATTTTAAGAAAGCAATCAAGGACTTACTTGCCTCAAAAGATGGCTATATCAGAAAGCATATGTTAGGAAGGCGAATTCACTATTCTGGAAGAGCAACGATTGTTCCCGCAACTGATATTGATGTAGATCATGTATATTTACCGGTGGATTTTGCCTTAGAATGGTTCAGCAAATTGAGGCCCAAATCATACAGTAAAAGGGATATTTTGGAAGGTAATCTTGATGCCCGGAAGTCTTTTGCTAAAGCGGTTAATGATTACGTTGAATCAGAAGATATCTATATACTTTTAAATCGTCAGCCCTCTCTTCATATGCACAGCATACAATCATCTCGCCCTGTATTTTGGGAGCATTATGCAATTGGTTTGCCTATAATGCTTTGCGAGGGTTTTGGAGCAGATTTTGATGGAGATACAATGGCTGTATATTATCCTGTTGAGCAAAGGAAGTTAAAGGACGAACTGGAAAAAATGCTTCCCTCAAATCACCCCTTCAGGATAGGCAATGGTGAATTGATATTTTCATGCGAACAGGACGTGGTTTATGGCCACTATGTATTAACCGAAAAACGTGAAACCAAAAAAGAAGCGAAGCATTCGTTGGTAAATGCAGTCATGAAATCCAGACAGAAAGAACTGCCAAAAACGCTTTTGGATTGGCAAACGCAAAGATTAAACGCGGCAACAGAAGGTGGTTTGAGTCTCTCTTTTTTTGAAGCTGCAAAAGGCATTGGATACATGAGAGAAATAATAGAATCCCAGGCCAGAGGCAAGAAAGAAAACTTCGAACAGATTTTCGGTTCATTAAAAATCGCGGGAAAGTATCTTGGCAATTTTGCAAAAGGGATACCCATCCGGTCCTATTTTGGATTGAAGAATACACCTTTCGAGAATTCGATAGCCGTCCGCGGGAGAAAGTCGATGCTGGACAAGAAGTTGCACGTTGCAGGTGCTGGCTATTTTACTCGAAAAATGGTAGAATTTCTCTATCCTGTGAGAATAACCTTAGATGATTGTGGAACATCGCACGGGATTGAAATCAGCCGGGAATTTGTAAAGCAACTTGAGCAAAACGGCTACTCTCTCGAGCGGCTTATTTTGGGAAGATACGTCAGGTTACCAGATGAAAAGAATTGGCAACTCATAACAAGAGAAAACATAAGCGAGCTGGAAAACAAAGATTTTGTTTTGAGAAGCCCGGTATTCTGTAAAGAAGAGAATGGAATTTGTTCGAAATGCGCAGGAACTGAACTTTCCACGAAATTCCTGCCTTATTCAGCTGGCGAATATATAGGTGTCAAGGCAGGCCATAGTATAGGCGAAAGAGGAACACAGCTTTCTATGAAGACTTTTCAGCTTGGCATTACCGATTTCAAGATGGACAAGGTTTCGAAAGAATTTTTCAACAGGGGAACCGTAAGCGACTACAAAGAATATTTACTCAAGCTATCGCAGAAGACCATCAGCGAAATCGTAGGGGTTTCCGGAAACTCTGGAATGACAGACAAGAAATTGTTTGAAATGATAGATATCTCTTCTATTTATCTTGAAGTATTATTCGCTGGACTCTTGAAGAACTCATTACAGAGAGAAAGTGAAGTTAAGTCAATGATTATGAACCCGAAAAAGTACGGTGCCTTTGCAGCGCTTTCGTTTGAAAATGTCCTTTCGGTTGTAAAAATGCTTGTGAATTCAAAAGAAGATGAATACATCGAGCTTTCGCCAAAATCCTACTACGCACTTTGTGAAGAACTCCTGAAAGGAGGCAGAGAAAATGGCTAAGGAAAAGAGACAGTATCAGAAAACAAAAAAAGAAAAGGAAAAGACAAAACAAAAAAAGGCAATTCTTGAAGTAAATAGAGAAGATGCAAATGCTAATATGGTAGATAATCTGATTACAGTACACAATGATGAAAAGGCTATTGAACCAGAAATGCCGAACGATTTGCTGGAGAGCACCGAAGAAAATAACGATGAAACTATTTCAGAAAATGCCTTTGCAGAAGCTCTCTATATAGGCCTTAAAGATCTGGGTCTAGAAGCCGAAGAGCGTCCCCAGCAAGCCTCTGTAGATCGCATAATTTTTAATGTTTTGAAAAGCCGGGACGGGTATATCTGTGTGAATTCAGGAATTAGGTCTTTTGGATACAGAAAAAATCTACAAAGCAGATATCAAAATCAACTGCTCTTGTTTGATGTGACTGAAAGAATTAAAAAATTCATTGAGTGCTTTTTGAATGGATTTTATGAATTTGAAAAAGTGACGCCGTACTTACTGAGAAATACCATCACTTCAAAAGCCTTTGGTACTGAATACCGTTCATTGCTTACTAAAAATTACATGAAATTTTGGAATGGCGATGTTTTTTCGTTGAATATCATGACCTTTTCAGGAAGGCCGAGCTTGAAAAAACAAGCAATGGCTTTTATCAGGTTTGCATTAGGAGCCGACCCTGATTTGAAGGAAGAACTCAAAACAATAGTTCCTTATATTTCTGATAAAAACAATGTACTTAAAAAGACAGAACGAGTAAATCAATTTTTAGAAAAAGTCCTAAGACTGATTAAGAACCATTTTGTGGATGTGAACCTATCATTAGAAAATTTATACAAGACGCTAAGTAACTCAAAGGAATTTAAGATGTTGCTATCAAAATTGCGAGGGAACAAAAATGGCTGAGAAAGTCATTTGCATAATGAATCCAGAATTGGCAGAAGAGGTATCAAAGATCATCAAAACAATAATCACGAATAAAGAAGACCTGAAAGGAAAATTCACCGTTACGTCTCAAGACGAACAAACCAAAATAGATGGTTCAGGCATCCTGTATATTGTTGATCATGATAAAATGCTGGATCTCGAAAATTACGAAAAACTTTTCGGGAAAATCGTTATCCTGTACCACAAAAGATTAGACAGCAAGGTTATCAAAATGGCCATGAGATATTCCGCAATCGGGGTATTCGACGCGACCCGATTTTTTGGCAACAGGCTTGAATATTCAGAAATAGCGAGATTTGAAGAGACCGTAAAGTCATATTTGAGAAAAAAGCTAAAAGATAAACTGCTTGAAAGCAAACTCAGCAAGCCTATTGACTGGAAATTAAAGCACGAACCCGACTTTACAGACAAAACCATAACGCTTTTTTCCGACGAAAAGATTAGAGAAACAATAATAAAAGCAAAGAGAATTGTTGAGAGCTTAAAAGCATACGTGGAAAAGATAAGAGAAGTACGAAAATCAGTAAAGCTTGAAGAACTGTTGCAGCTCGAGCTTGATGTGATGGAAAAAAGAAAATTAATAACGGTAAAAGAGAAATACGATCTTATTTCCGAAAGCACTGAACAATCCGGGATAAAAGGGGCAGAAGCCATTTTGATTACCGGGCCCACAGGTAGCGGAAAAACCGTCATAGCCAGACAGATCGCCAGACAGCTTTATGGAGAGGAATTTGAGAACTTCTTCTCCAGAGTAGCGGTATCGAATATCTCTGAAAACCTCGTAGAAACGGAACTATTTGGAAGTTTCCCTGGAGCATTTACAGGAAGTGAATACAAGCTCGGAAAGATTCTTTCAAATATCGGCGGAATAGTGTTTTTGGATGAAATAGGCGAAATCAGCCCTAAAGTGCAGGCAAAACTTCTTACTTACATGGATGATTTGGGCTTTCAAATAGAAGGTTATTCAAATCCAAGAGGCATAAAAGCTCCTGTATTGATAATCGCAGCAACAAACAGAAATCTTGAAGTAGAAATCAAAGACGGGAACTTCAGGGCAGATCTTTATCACAGGTTTCGCTATAAAATTACCGTACCTTCGATTTCAGAGAGAAAACCGGATCTCAGATACTTAATAAGTTTCCTTCTTCAGGAAGGAAAGGAGAAGCTAAAAAGCAAGATTCAAAGAATAAGCATTGAAGCGCTGGAGAAGCTTGAAAGTTATGATTATCCCGGAAATTTCAGGGAGTTAGAAAGCATAATTTTCGAAGCCATAGCTTTGGCAGAATTTGATGAAAGAACGTGTATATTAGCAAGGGATATAAAAATATAAGAGCTCCCTCAAGGGAGCTCCACTACTTCTCCAACCACATATGGATTTTCTTTCTGCTCTTTGAAATCGCGCCTGTCAACAGCGAAAACTTTCTTAACGGAATAATTTTTCTTTTCAAGCCTATCAGCCATGTTTGAAGCTACATATTGAAGGAACGAAGTTCCTCCGGCGAGGTTTAATATTATTTCGTCTAATGCATCAAAATTCAACGCTTCAAACTCTGCAAAATTCCTTTCCATTTCAGAAAATCCTGCAAAGGGGTCGTTAAAAAGAAAGGACTTGACATTATCTGCGTCATAACCGCTCTTTTCACAAATTTCTGGAATTTTGTCTTCACCTGTCTTCGAAGTAATCACATAGATTTTGCCTGGATTTAGTTTTTTTATAAGTGTGTAAAGCACTCCCGGTGATGTGCCTAATGGCGTTATGAGAACTCTTTCACTCACGGGTTCAATCTCCATTTTTATAAGTTTTATTGGGAATTCCTTGCCATCCAGTCCTGCCTTTTTGAATTCACCAATGATATCATTTTTGACCCCTTTAAGTAGATTCAAAGTGTGACTGGCATCACTTATTTCGTCTCTATTGATACTTAGAGACAGGTAAAGGGTTCTGTCGAAGTTACCACAAACACTGTGTTTTCTGAAGAACCTTGGATACACATAGCGAATAAGATTGTGTTTCTCAAAATGTGGAAACTGAAGGGCTTTGAATATTATCCTGTCTAAAAGTCTTAACCATTGAGGTACAATAATTTGCTCCTTTTCAGTTTCAAGTGCTTTCCCGAGCTCTGGATAAAAGAAATGGGTTTCGATTTCTTTAGCAATCTTTTCAATCTTGCTCCCCAATGATGCGTTATTTTTGGTATTTTTCAGAATATCTTCTGCCAAATTTTTGATTTCTTCAAGCTGATTCCCGATTTCAGTATGTTCCATATGATTTGCGAGGAAGTTTTCTATTAGTTTTTTGATTTCATATGCTGTTCTCTTGATACGGCTCTCACGATAAGCCGGGTCAACTGTTCTATCAGCCTGTACGTCAACGCCATCGATGAATTTCAACCAGCGGGCCGCTACTGTTGTAAGTTTCTTCCAATCTTGATCATCCCCAAATTCCTTATCGCATTCTTCTTCAAGAGTTGATAAATTCAAAGAGAAGACATCCATAAATTTTTTGCGCTTGATTGGCAAAGATTCATTATCAATTGGCATATGACCACGATGATACCTTGATACAAGCTTTACCGCCTTTTTTATCTTTTCCCAGATTTCTTCTTCAAGCCAATTGTCAATAGCAACTTCAGGTTCGAGTAAATTGTAGTCACTCTCTTCGTTAAGCATCTGGTAAGTCAATTCATTATGCAAATCCCTAACAACACTGGGAAGGCCATCAAGCACCAGGTTTTTGCCATTGTCTGTTCTATATGAGAGTTTTGTGTGCCCTAAATCGTGTACATTCATGGCAATTGCCAGTACAAAGTAAAACTCTTTCTTCAGTTTTTCTGGAACCCCTTTCAAGAATTCTTCTTCCCCCAGAACATTGACGAGATTTACAGTAAACTCCATGAGCCTTTTGCTATGGCGTTGTGAATGTTCAACTGTTTCTGGAATTTGGTCTCCAATCCATTGTAAAGACCATTGGGTTGTTATTTTTTTCCTTAAGTACTTGATTCTGGGATCATCGGGATCCGTAGAGATTAATTTGAAAAATTCTTCACCATAGCCAAAGGGCATTTTGCGGGCTTGAGTGTACTTAGCGAATATCTCCTTTAGCGGGAGAACACTTGCATAGTCTCCTTTTTCTTCTGGCATAAATATATTTTTGAAAAGTTGAGGAAGCAAACTATAATCACTGTAAGAAAGCTTACCTTCCTTTGAGTTGCCGGAATCATTATTTGGTTGCATGATGCTTTTGAAGCCTGCGAGCATTTCGTCTATACTGCTGAAATCCCAATTGACAGGAATTGGAGGGAATTTGATTATTTGCTTTGATCTATCTTGCTTATAAAAAAATGGCATATTATTGAATAAACAATACAATGCTGTCATAATTCCGGCGTATTTGTGCCCAGGAGCTACGTCAACTATTATCTCTTTTTGACGATGATCATGAATTACTTCGGTCATTTCCTGCCAAATAGTCTTGAATGTTTCTATAGCAGTTTCTTTGATTTCAGGCGAATAGCAAAGAGGAATGGATTTAACAGATACTCCAAAAGCATTCTTAATTAGAGGTTCCAAATATTCAAATATCAGCGGGTGGTCTTTTTTGGAAAAGAGTTTGTTGAAATCTTTATCAACTTCTGAATTTTTGTTTTCAAGATCAGGGAAGACGAACATCACAGCTTCATCAATTTCATAGCCGAGTTTCTGGATAAGATATAAACTATCAAGCTCGGCGCAGAGACCATAATATTCACCATAATTGAAAGGATTGTTTTGTTGGAAATAATTATAGATGGGTAATTCGATACTTTTTCCATTATCTTCTTTTACATATACCAGATCCTCGGGTAATTCGTGAAGAGACAAAACTTTATGAGTGACACGGTTAGAAATTTTGATTCTTTTTCCGGTACTCTTGCTTTGATATTTTTTCCCAAACAAAGAAGTTCCCTGAAGCATAACAACAGTTGTTTTCCCTTTGAGTTGGTTCTCTACGAATTCTATAAGGCTGCTGATCTTTGCTTCTTCGTGTTTTGCAAGATTTTCATTTTCGTATTCCGGGTTTCCAGTAACTTCGTTAACAGCATCTAAGCCAAACTCTTTTATGGCTTTATTAAACGAATCTTCCGAATCATCTTCGGAAAGCTCTATCTCGCATAACAAGCCTTTATCTGAATTTTTCATCAGAAAACGGTCGACGATAACTTCAGGATGGCTTTCATTCAAAAAGTAACGTATCTTTATAACAAGGGGCTTATTTTCGAGGTCTCTGATATCAACTTCTTCGGGAGCCAAAGATACTTCTTCCTCAATCCTGTTGGGGCTTTGGTTTTTTTCTTTTTTGGTTTTTGTCCAAAGATGCCTGTAACCGGTGGGTTCTTTCCAGATCTCAAGTCTTATGCGCGTTTGCTTGTCTAAATACCACTGAATAATGCCACACTTCTTTTTGGCTTTTTGGATAAACTCTTTTTCCTGGTTTTTAGAAATCAAAAATTTGCGTTCTTTTTCAATTCGTCTCATGACAAACCTCCTAATATTGTAATCCCAGATAGTAGTTCTCTATAAAGTCCCAACGTTCCTTGTTGCTCATATCTGCTGTATAAAACACTTTGGCAATTTCATGATTTCTATCAATTTTCCGATGAATTTCATTCAAAATGTGAAAAGGGAGATTCTTGTTTCTTAGTAAAAAGGTTCTATTAACGCACTTAAAATGAATAGCTGAGCTTTCACCACCAGAATAACTGACAATTGCTAAACCCAGAATATCCATTACGCTAAGCACCTTAAAAAGAGTCCCGGTGCTTCCTGAATTTGGAGAGCGGTAATCTACACATTTAGATGAACAAGTTTCAAGGATTTGCTCGAAATTCGTTGTCCATTCGGATTTTACCCTTATCAGATTTGATCTTAACCCTTTGATTTTAGTGTTGATAAGCTCCCCACTTATTTCAAAGAGTTTTCCCTTCCGATTTCTCTTGTTTCCAGTAAAGTAATTAAGAATTATTGATCTAATCTTTTCTTTGGCATCTTTAATTGTAGCAAAATCGGCATATTCATTTACAGTGTTTTTTATTAGAGTTTCAAAATCCTCCATTGTAACTTGTTTAGTTACTTTAAGCGTCAAACGTTCTAACAGATCTAGGAGCGAACCGAAAATCCGCTCAATAGTTTCGACGTTTTGATTAGTCGATACATCTATCTTTATTCTCGGATAAACCCTTTTGCCAAAGACTTCAGCAGGTTTATTGAAAAACAGCCAGATCAATTGTTCAATATTCTTTTCGGGAAAACACCTTTTCCACAATTCAATTATGTCGACGGAATATATGCTTCCAATGCTTGTATATGTACCCGTTTTATCTTTTCTTGATGTTTTTCGAGAAACTTTTCTTATTTCTGGAAATGATTCAAGCAAAAGATCCCCGACTTCATCTTCAACCGAGAAGTAAAGGTATCTGTACATCTCGTTTTTCCTTATTAATACGGGCCTTCCTGCCATTCTTTCCAACTCTTTCTGCACAAGGAACATAGCTATTCGCGTTTTGTTTTTTAACTGGTCAGGAGATTCATCTGCCTTCGTGCTGAAAAGAAATTTCAAGTCATCCAGAGATATTACAATATCTCCATCACTATGAATTTGAACTAAGTTCCAAATATGTTCCATAACGTGTTTAAGCTGCCACTTTCTGGGTAATGATAACTTTGAAAGTTTCAGCCCGTTTGATGGATCAACTGGATGATAATATGTATAAGCGATAGACTTTTTACCATCCCTTCCAGCCCGACCGATTTCCTGAACATATTCTGAAAGATCTGGTGGCACACAGTGGTGGAAAACCTTACGTATATCATGTATATCGACTCCCATACCAAAAGCTTTGGTAGCGAGGATAACAGGAACTCTTCCATTTCTTAAGGATTTATACGTTTTATTGCGTTCTATATCATCTGTTTTGCCGGTATATTCGCGCACAAACCGCCTTATTTTTGGAAATGCATCCAGATAGCCCATCACCTGCTTAACGTGATTCACAAAGGGGAAATATACTATGGTTTTCTCTTTCTCTTCAACAAGTTTCAAGATCTCTTCTGAAGTATGTTCCAATTTCTGGGTGCTGATAGAATCTTTGGAGCTACTATCATTTTGAAATTTCTCAATGACAATATCGATGTTAGATCTTTTCACATCGGTGAATACAATTTGTGGCTCCTTTAAGCCCAACATTTCTGAGATTTCATCGATTGTTCCTAACTCTCCAGACCAAATAGCTGTTGCTGTTGTAGCCATCACCGGAAAAACCTGCAGTTTTCTTAGTTTTTTGAGTTCATCTCCAAGGTATCCATAATCAACCCGGAACGTTTTACCCCAAGAGCTTACCAGATGTGCTTCATCCACAACAAAAAGCCCAACTTGCCTGCTGCCTATGAGAGAATCAAAACTATGAGAGACAAAAGTTTCTGGGGAGATATAAAGTAAATAGATCTGTCCGCTGTTGACTTTAGAAAGAATTTCAGTCTTTTCCTCTATGCTTAAAGATGAATTGATAAATGCAACAGAATCCTCATCAAACCTGCGCTTCAAGTTATACACTTGATCTTCCATCAAGGATTTTAAGGGAGAAATCACAATGGTGAGACTTTTGTTGAGTTCATACAATACCTTGGCTGCAAGCATATAGACAAGAGATTTCCCGGACCCTGTCGAAGCGACAAAGAACAAATCTCTGGGATTGGTTTTTCCTCTCTGATCTATAAGAAACTGAATGAGCTCTTTCTGGCTGATCTTATAATGCTTCTTAGATAACGTTACTGCATTGTACTCCAGGAAATTATCGAAACCGTATTCTCTCTTCAAATATCCATCAATATCAATTGACCTGGTATCTCTGGAAATTACAAAGCCTGCATAACGAACTATTTCTGGTTTCATTTTATTGTCGAGAGCCTTAAAGAACTCTTTGGAAAGTTTATCCATTGTGTTTTTATCGTTATTCAAGAATAAAAAGGTATCGGCTTCAAAGGGTTTGCAGAATAATATACCAGAATTTTGGAGTTCAGATTTGAATTCCTGGGATAACGAAATTCCATAGACCTTTTTGTTTTTCAATCTCTTAATCAGGTCATTATAAGCAAAGATTTCTTCAACTTCCGGCATTTCGAGTAGAGGAACAGCTACAGGTACATCATTGGCTAAACATATCATCCTATCTCCGTGTTTTTCAAAAGCCCCCAAATTCTCGAAATACTTCCACTGTTCATTTGAAATAAAGACACCAGGCTTTTCATTCAGGAGCAAAGTTGCGCTATCATCCTGGAATTTTGCCAAAACAAAAGGAACATTTTTTGCAAGAATTGAATACAGATACTCAGTTACGATAAGCTTTTTGCTTTTCAGAAATTTATCGGCAAGATTCATTAATTTATCCGGTGCTGTCAATGAAATATACCAATCTACATTAAGCTCCAGATCTTCTTCAAAATAAGATGCGAGGTCTTTTATTGTATCCAATGATAATCTCCCGGCATTTTTAAGCACTATCAAATTGTAAGATTTCAAAAGCTCTTCAATCTTTTCAACAACAAAAGAGCTTTTTGGGCTATCGATAATATCCAATGCCATATTATCTCCTCCCTTCATATGTATTAGATTTTCAAATATACATTTACACTTTTTCAGCAAACAAAAGAAGAAATGCTAACTAATTCTTGTCTGGTAAGGGAATTGAGAATGTGAAAGCAGAGATTCGAGTTACGAGTCGCGAGAGAGTCAATAAAACGGCTATGCCGGGCTTCGCCCAGGCTGTGCGTGACCACGTCACGGCCCTGCATTCCTTCGGAATGGCTATGCGCCTGCGGCGGAGAACGGGGATTTGAAGAACGACAGTTGGTGATGCGACTGTTGATGGTACGACAGTTGATGAGACGACGCTTGCAGAGGCTGACAAATGATGATACGACAGCTGGTGGAACGATATTGATGCTACGAGGGTTGCTAACGCTGATAAAAAGCCGAGAATCAGAGAGAACGAATGAAAACGCTGTGCTGAGCTAAAGCGAAGGCTTTGCGCCTTTGGCGGAAAAGGACCGGGATTCGATGTGGGGTGTGCGTAATTTATAAAGATTGCTTTCTAAAAAAGAGTTTTTTATAGTTCTTGCCAACAACCAACAACTAAAAACCAACAACCGCGACGATAGTCGCAGCATACCACACTAGTTCTTACGCAACTGTATTGCCTTTAATTGGCTTATAATAAGGGATATGTTTCATATCACTGAAGATTTTTTGTCTTATTTAAACTTCGCTATCCAGTAATCAAAATCTCCATGATTCCCGCTTACATCTCCATCATTCGAGTTTGTATGTCCAGCAACAACATATCCTCCATCACTCGTTTGAATTATGCTTTCTGCATAATCACGAGTAGAGCCACCAAGGCATTTTTGCCACTGGATGGTTCCTGAGCCGTCTAACTTCACTACCCATGAATCAATACGCCCATGATTCCCGCTTACATCTCCGTCATTCGAATATGTATATCCAGCAATAACATATCCTCCATCGTTTGTTTGTATTATACTCAGTGCAACATCAATATCAGAGCCACCGAGACATTTTTGCCACTGAATGTTTCCTGTACCGTTTAACTTCACTACCCAGTAATCAAAATCTCCATGATTCCCGCTTACATCTCCATCATTAGAAGCTGTATTTCCAGCAACAACATATCCTCCATCGCTTGTTTGAATTATACTTTTTGCATAATCATAAGAAGAGCCACCAAGGCATTTTTGCCACTGGATGTCTCCTGAGCCGTCCAACTTCACTATCCAGTAATCATAATATCCATGATTTCCGCTTACATCTCCGTCATTCGAAGCTGTATGTCCAGCAACAACATATCCTCCATCACTCGTTTGAATTATGCTTTCTGCATAATCACGAGTAGAGCCACCAAGGCATTTTTGCCACTGGATGGTTCCTGAGCCGTCTAACTTCACTACCCAGTAATCAAAATCTCCATGATTCCCGCTTACATCTCCATCATTAGAAGCTGTATGTCCAGCAACAACATAGCCTCCATCACTCGTTTGAATTATGCTTCCTGCATAATCATGAGTAGAGCCACCAAGGCATTTTTGCCACTGGATGTCTCCTGAGCCGTCCAACTTCACTATCCAGTAATCAAAACTACCATGATTCCCGCTTACATCTCCATCATTCGAGTTTGTATGTGCAGCAACAACATAGCCTCCATCACTCGTTTGAATTATGCTTCCTGCATAATCATGAGTAGAGCCACCAAGGCATTTTTGCCACTGGATGTCTCCTGAGCCGTCCAACTTCACTATCCAGTAATCATGATATCCATGATTTCCGCTTACATCTCCGTCATTAGAAGCTGTATTTCCAGCAACAACATAGCCTCCATCGTTTGTTTGAATTATACTTCTTGCATATTCATAAGAAGAGCCACCGATAGCTTTTGTAAATTGAAAGACAGTAACATCATTCACCGTAACGATAAAGCTATCTGTCGCTACACCGTCATATCCATCGCTGACCTCTATTTCCACACTGTATGTTCCTGAATCATCGTAATCGGGACTGTAAGTATATACCGCATCTGTTATTGTTCCCACACCTGTTAGGGTAAAGCTTAGTTCATCCCCATCCGGATCAGCTGCATATTTTAACAGATTGAGCATTAATGTTTCGCCTTCATTTACGCTCTGGTCCGGTATGTCTATCGTCGGGGCTCTGTTTGCTGTCGTGAAGCTCCAGATAAGGCTTTCCGCTTCCCCACCCCTTCCGTCTTTCGCCACTACTTTCCAGTAGTATGTTGTGTGGCCTGTCATATCCGGGTCGTAGCTTGCGGAATTTAAACCCGAAGCTGCAAGAGGCGGGGTTGTGCTTGTGCCAAAGTATATGTCATATATCAGTGAATCTCCATCCGGGTCATTACATGTCCAAGTGAGCACGGTATCTGCTGAAATACCTGTTGAACCATCTTCCGGCATGGGATTTGACGGTGCTTTCGGTTTTCTGTTCACATCATTTACCGTTATCACAAAGGTGTCTGTCGCTACACCGCCATGTCCGTCACTTGCTTCTATCTCCACGTTGTAAGTACCCGAGGCATCGTAATCGGGACTGTAGGTGTATATAGTATCTGTTATACTCCCTATCCCATTCAATATGGTGAAAGTCAGAAAGTCGTTGTCAAGGTCAGTCGCGTATTCTGTTAGAACCAGGGTAAGTGTTTCGCCTTCGTTCACGCTCTGGTCCGGTATGTCTATCGTCGGGGCTCTGGTGGCTGTTGCAAAGCTCCAGATAGGGCCTTCCGCTTCCCCACCCCTTCCGTCTTTCGCCACCACTTTCCAGTAGTATGTTGTGTATTCTGCCATATCCGGGTCGTAGCTTGTGGAATTTAAACCCGAAGCTGCAAGAGGTGGAATTGAGCTTGTGCCAAAGTATATGTCATATATCAGTGAATCGCCATCCGGGTCTTCGCATGTCCATGAGAGCGTAGCATCCGTTGAAATACCTGCTGAACCATCTTCTGGCATGGGATTTGATGGTGTTTCCGGTTTTCTGTTCACATCATTTACCGTTATCACAAAGGTGTCTGCAGCTACACCGCCATGTCCGTCACTTGCTTCTATCTCCACATTATATGTACCAGAGTCATCGTAATCGGGACTGTAGATATATACCGCATCTGTTATTGTTCCCACACCTGTTAGGGTAAAGCTTAGTTCATCCCCATCCGGATCAGCTGCATATTTTAACAGATTGAGCATTAATGTTTCGCCTTCATTCACGCTCTGGTCCGGTATGTCTATCGTCGGGGCTCTGTTTGCTGTCGTAAAGCTCCAGATAGGGCTTTCCGCTTCCCCACCCCTTCCGTCTTTCGCTACCACTTTCCAGTAGTATGTTGTGTGGTATTCTGTCATATCCGGGTCGTAGCTTGCGGTAGGTGTATTCGAAGCTACAAGGGGCAGGGATGTGCTTGTGCCAAGGTATATGTCATATATCAGTGAATCTCCATCCGGGTCATTACATGTCCATGAGAGCACGGCATCTGTTGAAATGCCTGTTGAACCATCTTCTGGTATGGGATTTGACGGTGCTTCCGGTTTTCTATTCACATCATTTACCGTTATCACAAAGGTGTCTGCAGCTACACCACCATGTTCATCTCTTGTTTCTATCTCCACGTTGTATGTTCCCGAGTCATCGTAATCGGGACTGTAGGTATATACCGCATCTGTTATTGTTCCAACACCTGTTAGGGTAAAGCACAATGTATCCCCATCCGGATCAGCTGCATATTTTAACAGATTGAGCATTAATGTTTCGCCTTCATTCACGCTCTGGTCTGGTATGTCTAACGTCGGGGCTCTGTTGACTGTCGTAAAGCTCCAGACAGGGCTTTCCGCTTCCCCACCCCTTCCGTCTTTCGCCACTACTTTCCAGTAGTATGTTGTGTGGCCTGTCATATCCGGGTCGTAGCTTGCGGAATTTAAACCCGAAGCTGCAAGAGGTGGAATTGAGCTTGTGCCAAAGTATATGTCATATATCAGTGAATCTCCATCCGGGTCATTACATGTCCAAGTGAGCACGGTATCTGCTGAAATACCTGTTGAACCATCTTCCGGCATGGGATTTGACGGTGCTTCCGGTTTTCTGTTCACATCATTTACCGTTATCACAAAGGTGTCTGTCGCTACACCGCCATGTCCGTCACTTGCTTCTATCTCCACGTTGTAAGTACCCGAGGCATCGTAATCGGGACTGTAAGTATATACCGCATCTGTTATTGTTCCCACACCTGTTAGGGTAAAGCTTAGTTCATCCCCATCCGGATCAGTAGCGTAGTATAACAGATTGAGCATTAATGTTTCGCCTTCATTCACACTCTGGTCCGGTATAGATATTATCGGCACCCCATTTACATCGTTAACCAATAAAGTAAAGCTCGCAGTTTCCGTGATATCCTTTTTTGTGTCAACAGCTTTTATTTCTACCACATAATTCCCTGAGTCACCGTAATCAGCAGTGTATGTATACATTTTGCCAGTAATTGCACCTACACCACTCAAAAGCTCATAACTGAGATTATTTTTGTATAAGTAAACTACATAATCATCTAAATTGAGCGTAAGGCTCTCTCCTTCATCTATCTGTTGTGCAGGTATCTGAAAAGAGATGCTTAACGGTGGTATACATCCGACTATAATAAAAAGCAGTGCAATTGTTAACCATATTGTTTTTTTCACTGCAAATCACTCCCACCACATTTTCGTTTTTACTAATGATTGAGGGATTTTCTCGAGAAACTCAGGCTGAATTATTATCTTTGTCATGTTGTGAGTATAATCCAAACTGATTACCCGGTTCTTTTGAGTTCCCTGTTAATCCCCCCAAAGCTATATTTCTTTCGAAATTCGAATATCGTGACTTGTAACTCGGTTCTTAATATACTACACTGGTTTTTATCTAACCAAAAAAATTGGATACACAAAAAAACGTGTATCCACTTAATATACTACACTGGTTTTTATCTAACAGCTTGTTTTACAAAATGATTATAACAAATTTAAATGCAAGAAATCAAATGGGAGAATTAGGGAAAGAGCGAATGGTTAATGAGCTTTACAAAAATCAAGTTATTCTGGGAAATGGATCTGTAAACGAAAATAAGAATGGAGCAAGGGGAACATGTTGAAAACTGAGACTAACGACCAATAAAGAAAAATGAGAAGAGAAGGTATCAAATAAAGGCAACGTCAGCCGCTAATGGCCTTATAATGAACTATACAACTTGTGAAATAGTGAAATCACCACCACATTTTTAACCCTTCATAATCTTCGCCACCAACCAATGAGCGTATTATTTTGTAGCATTCAAGCCTGATAAGGGTTGCATAGGAGACTTTCCTTTTTAATTTAGGATACATAATCGTTGTTTCAAGAAAGTCTTGAAAGGCGTTTATAAATTTCTTTTTTCCGGATTCGTTTAACAGCGTTGAATTAAGGTTTTCGTCGAAATCTTTATCTGTGAGCATCTTCTTGTTCAATAGATTTGTAATAAGCCTGTCTACTATAAGTGGCTTGAAAATTTCTGAGATGTCGAGCGCTAACGAAAAGCGCATTTCTGAAGGTTCATGCAAGTAACTTATAGTGGGGTCTAACTGAGTTTGGTAAATTTTATTCAGTGTTTCGGTATACAGCAGCGTATTACCAAAAGAAATAAGGCTATTTAGCTTTCCAACAGGCGGCTGTTTTTTTCTGCCTGTGAATTCTTGACCGGAAATTTTGGCAAGCAAAGGATAGTATTTCTGGCGAAATTCTCCTTCAACAGACATGATTTCATTTATTGAATTGGTTATTTTGATTTTTTCCTTTGCCTGTTCCAGGGTTTGTGTGCTTATATTTTTCTCTGACCGTTTTAAAATTCGGATCATGTTATGCATAGCTGAGGTAATAAATTCTTTTGCATAAGTTATTCGTCTGTCTCTTTCAATATACGCTTTTACCTGTTCTGTCAGAAGCTTTCCTGAAACTTTTTGCTTTCTTGGGGCAAAACTTCCCACATACCAACCGTTTCTGTTAAACACGTGAAGCGCAATTTGCTGCTGTGAAAGGAAGGCTAATAACCTTGAATTGAAATTGATTTCACCAAAGAAATATAACGACTGGATTTTTTCTATGGGAATGTATTTCCTTTTGCCGGATTCTTTTTCAAGTGCAATAGTATTGTCCTTTCTTTTAAGCGTACCACTCGAAAATACGAAGTAATTCTTTTTGATATATCTCACCTCCTATGAAAAGCAGAGTTCAAAGTAGGAGCATTTTCTACATATTTTTTTGTATTTTGGCGGGATCATGGTTTTTAGATAAAAGATTTTTGTGATTTCCTTTATCGCTTCTTGCAGTTCTCTTTCATCGTCTGGCTTCAAAGAAATTTTCATTGTCTTATGAATATTGGGGTAAGTTAGTTTCCCTGTGAATCCTGTTAGGCCATAGCGGGTTTTTAGATAGTAAAGGTAATATTTGAGCTGGTAAATATGCGCTTCTTTGATTTCGCTGCTTCTTTTTATTTCGACAACTTCTTTCAAGGGCTTAAGGATATCGAGAGAGATTTCATCGAATTGGATATCTTTTTCTTCGCCTTCGCTGTATGTTTCCTGGAGAAGTTTACCAAGGGCAACATATTCAGAAGTATCTTCCATAGATATATTATGGAGGAAAAACCAGAGCTGGGTTTTGCATGTGTAATAGTAATTAATTGCATTCCCCCCAATTCTTGGTTGCCTTTGAAGCAAGTCCATATAACCACCTCATATTATTTCTGGGTCATCAGAAATCCCTATATAACCAAGCTCGGAGTCATAATTTATCTTCGCGAAGAGAATTCCTTTTCCCTTTTCTAAATCTCTTGTGATTTCGCGCATAAGGTCTCTGCTGAGAGGAACTCTTATTTGTTTTCCGAGAAGCTCCATTATGCTCATCTCTTGATCTCTGAATTCTTCGGGGATAATTGTTATGGATCTCAATCCTTCCCTTAACAGGTCGTCATGGAAGCGTTCGCTTATTTCCATAGAGAATATTTTGGCATTCACAGATTCAATGTATTTTGCCTTGGCAATCCCATTTTCTATACGTTTTTGTATGTCTTTTTGTGATTGCCTGAATACCTCTTCAGCAATTTCTAAGAGTTCTTCCTGAGAGGGTGTGCGTTTTGATTTGAGTTGATTCAATGTTTGAGAAACAATGAGTTTATCATAGACCGATCGAGAATTTTTCCTAAAGGGGAACAGATAGACGTCTCCTTTTTTTCTACCAAACCTATTTACCCTTCCAAATCTTTGTATGAGAGAGTCAATTGGGGCAAGTTCAGTAAACAATACATCGTAGTCTATGTTAAGGCTTATTTCAACTACTTGAGTTGCAACTACTACTCTCGGGTTATCGTGCGTTATTTTGTTCAATAATTTTATTCTGTCTTCAGTGCTGAATCTCCCGTGATAAAGAATAAGCTCTTCTTCCGGAACAAACTTTTTGAGCCTTGAGTATAGCTCCTGGGCATATTTTACTGTGTTGCAGCAGATCAATGTTTTTTTGCCTGCATCAAATTCTTCAACGATTTTATGGGTTAATGAACCCGGGCAAATACCTTTGATTTCTATCCTCTTTTCTTTTAGTCCCTCTTCATCTCTTATTGTTACAGGATTATCCAGCACTTCCTTAAGCTTTTTAAGCATATATCTGGGCAGTGTTGCGCTCATTACACAGATAGGTATGCCTAACTTCTTGAGTTTTTTAATTATTTCTAAGGTTATCCCGAAAGTAAAGGGTTGACTGAAATGCAATTCATCAAATACAACTGCGCCTGATGCTATGTTTATTATCTTTGGCTCCCACCTACCCCAATTAAGCCCTGCTAAAAGGAGTTGATCCAGTGTAGCAACTGTAACGGGCATTTCAAAATGCTTCATCCAGAATTTTTTTGTGTGATATTCCTCGGAAATTTCCATATTAGCGTATAAATAGTAGCTGAGGTTGCCGTGTATCAAACCGGTATTTTCCCCAAATTCTTTTTCTAAGGTTTCGTACATCGCTTCCACAGTGGTAACTGTTGGGAGAATGTATGTTAAGTGTTTCCGATTTGTGGATTTCCACCAATTTAATGAAGCAAGAGTTTTGCCTCTTCCGGTTGGTGCTGTTATTATCGTGTCTTTCCCTGTAAGTGAGAGTTTTTGAAATTCTCTAAGGGGTTTTGTTGTGAAGTTTGGAAGAGTAAAGGGGTTCTGCTTATATCCTTCTGATGCTTTCCAATCAGCAAGATTCAAAATTCCTAAAATTATAGAATGCAAATACCAGTTTCCTTTTCCATCCCAGAAAGCTTTAAGTACCCTGTCAATTGTTTCGGCAGGCGCACAGGTTTTTAGATTTAATTCCGGCATGCAAATTTTGCAGTTGCTATTTATATAGTTCCTTATATTGTCGTATTCTTTTATTAAATCAGGCAATTTTAGGGTCATCTTTTGGTTTCTATGGTTTGAAAACAGATCTTTTGATCTTGTTCCATGGTGCCCAAGTATGGCAAAGATTATGTAATCCTTTAGTGGTGATTCAGGCAGAGAGCTATTGGCAAGTACTGCGGAAGCGAGAGCATGAGAGAAATTTTTCTTTTCCGAAAAGGAGAATTCTTTAACCCCTTTTCCAAGGTCATGAAAAGCGCACGAGAGAACAATCGCTTCGAATAATTCTTGTTTGGGGATATTGATCACCAATGAGATATGTGCTTTTTTAAATTCTTTTACAGCGTAGTTTAGTACCGCTATCGTGTGTTCGGTTAAGGAAATACCCGGTTTGGCTTCTATCATTCTGACCATCTCCAAAGTGGAATATATTCATCATGAATGCACAACAACTCTCCAAAGTACTTCACTTTTACATCGACAAATGTATATTCGCAATAACCAACCGGGGTTCTGTATCCTTTTCGCGAGTTAATTTGGAAATTCTTTGTTACCCTATATACGCTAAGTTTCTTAATTGGCTGGTTATTCAATTTTGATAGAGTTATCTGTCCGGGTTTCAAAAGGCCTTTTATAACGACGTTTTCTATTTCGCCCTGCATTGCAAAATTTCCTTCGATAAATTCCGGGTTTACATGGGTAATTAGCTCATCATCCCTTCCCAAGCTTAGAGCATATTTAGGAGCTTTCAAGGCTTTATATAATCTTTGCAAAATCTCTTCTTTGTCTAAAAGGTATATCGTGTACTCTGGAAAATAGTAAAACTGCCTCTTCACCAATGACTTAAAAGTGTTTTTTCTGCCTTTATCCGTTTTTTTAATTTTCCAGAGGTCATAACCT
The DNA here is from genome assembly GCF_001636545.1 of Kosmotoga arenicorallina S304. Taxonomy (GTDB): domain Bacteria; phylum Thermotogota; class Thermotogae; order Petrotogales; family Kosmotogaceae; genus Kosmotoga_B; species Kosmotoga_B arenicorallina. The sequence goes on from NZ_JFHK01000001.1 coordinate 23,957, forward strand.
TTTGCAAGACTTCCGTTTACTTTTATTCCCATAAGAGAATTTTCAAAGCGTTCAAGTGCCTGATCATGTTTCACCCCCATTGCGGCGCCAAAAAGCCCTATGATACTTGTGGGTGGAGGGAATGGAAAAGAATCCTGTATTTTCATGTTCTGGGGTTTTCTGAAAGAAGCGGTGTAGGCCCGTAGTTTAACCCTTAGAACTTTCATATTATCACCTCCAAAAAGGAGTGAGCCCTAATGGGCTCACTCAGAGTAGATATTTTTGATTCTATCTTTTACCATACCGAAAGCTTCATTGAGAGATACGACAGAGACTTTTGGAGAACTTATGCTTTCAATTTCGCTGCAGTCGAGTACTGATGTAGTACCGATTACAACTTGATCAATTATGTCATCGTAGTTGTTAATAGCTTCAACAATGGGTTCAGCCAATATGGTCCCTTTTTCATCCACTTTTATGTATTCAAGGAGAAAGGGAACTTTTTCTTTGAGCAAGGCGAAAACAATGAATTTTGGTGAAAGATCAGTAAGGAAGTTGGTTTGTTTTCCGCCTGCCCAGAAGTTTTTAAGTACATCAAGAACGGTCAGAACTCTTTCTATTTTTGTTTCGCTGGTTGTATCCAAGGAGGAGTTTTCGGCAACCTCAGATGAATCGAATCTTCCAACTCTATCGAGTTCTAAAAGTCCGCCTCCTCTGAAAATGTTTCTGTAAATCTCGGTTTCAACAAGATTTCCACCACGGTCTGCAGCCCTTCTGGTTTTTGTAAGAAGGTCGCGATCTCCCTTATACGGAAAGAGAGAAACCAAAGGTGTAATTCTGAGAGGTGATGTCCTTCTTTTGTTTGTATCTGTTTTCAGATATCCAAAAAGGTCGTCATCGATATAAGTAACAGGGTCACCTAAAGTGGTTTCAACATCAGCATCGATAGGTGTAGAAAGCTTGAACCCTTTTTCGGCAATTCTTTCTTTCATTCCATGGCGTTGGCATTGGGATGAGATATAGTTAAACTCAAGCCCGTTTGGTGCTGTTATTTTTTTTGATGTTTGAATATTCCCTTCTGTGAAACTCGCGTTCGCATTACCAATTGATACCTTTGCTAAGTGTGCCCAACATAATGCTTTTACATCCATTAAGCTTCACCTCCATTTTTGTTATTTACGCTCTTTGCATAGTGCCTTTGAAGATATTTGTTTACGGCAAAAATTACAGCCAGTGACTTGGCCTTTTTCCAAAGTGCAGGGTCTTTAAGGATTTTGAGAAAGTCTTCCGAGAGCCTTAGAGTCCAATTTTCTTTGGCGTATTTAACCGATAGGTTTTCAAGAGCTTCGAAAAGGCTTTCAGGATTTTTGCAATTTCGCAGGGTATAAAGGTCACCGAAATTATCTGCTTCGAAAACAACATTCCCGATCTGTTCACCAGTTGCTTTGCAAATTTCAAAGATTTCGTCGTTCACAATCCCACCTCCTAATTTATATAGCTCTTCATGAATTCATGCAGGTATTTAACGGGGTAATCAAGCTTGAAGATGCTCATTTCTAAAAATCTCTCCAGCTCGTTAAATTTAAGGATTTTATGAGAAAGGCTTTCCCTGATTTCAGTAATCAGCTTTCCTTCTTCTTTGTAGATAAAGGAGTCAAGAAAATCGTTCAGCTGTCCACCTAATGATTCAAGCTTTTTGAAGAGGTTTTGAAGCTTTTCGACAGAATCAAAAGAATCATTTACAAGAACAGTTGTTGTTCTTCCCTGATCGGATATTTGGATTAGGTGATACGTTGCATTGAAAAGCATCCTGGATTTTTTAAATAATTCATACAAAGTCATTAGCAGGGTTTCATATGGCTGCGAAGGATAAAATTTCGTTGACAATTTGATATTTGAATATGCTGATTTTGCACCAATTGTATCCATCCAATTGTTGATTTTCAGGGTTTCTTCAAGAGTTTTGCCTTCAGGGAAAATGTAGGTAATTTGCTTGTCGCTACTTGAAAAGCTCGTCGTATAAAAGAGCGCCAGAGGAGCCATCACACCTAAAAACTGGCAATCGGGGCAAACTGTCTTGTATCCGTGCCCATATGCGTAAAAGTTTGCGAAGTTGTTCGCTTTAACGCTAAAGGGATTTGAAATCATAGAGTCTTCATCTGTTTTTTCAACTAAACGTCCACAATAAGAACAATATTTTTCTCCCGGGTTTACATTGTCAAAGAAGCGATTTAATCCCTCTGGTTTTGGATACTGCTTTATAAAAGGCCTAATGTTTGAAGCCCAGGGTTTTCCGTTTGCTGTATAGAGCTCATTAACCGGTATGCTGTCAAAGACGTCTTTTTTTAATTTTTTGAGTTCAAATGTATCACCATTGATTAACACATATGATGAATTTACATATTTGCATATTGCCACTGCGCCGGCTTTTTGCCAAAAATTCTTTACTTCTAACTTCATCGCACTCACCTCCTTAAATTGTCCTTTCGTCTTCGGATTTGTCGATGCCAATAATTTGCTTCTTTAAATCTATCGATTCGCTAAATGAAAAGATGACAACCGAGTCTTCTTTTTCGTTTATCAGCTTTTTCAGGGAAACTTTTAGCCTTTCAAGTTCTGAATACGTCAACTGGCCTTCAAAAACGGAATTCTGGACCCAAACCAGAAATTTCCTGAGAAACTTTAATACCTTCGAAACTCGTTTTTCGTTCACATCGTACACAAGGATTATTTTCATCTGACCACCAGCCAAAATAGGGTTAATGTTGACTTATCTTCCATACCACACTGGTTCTTACCCAACGGAGCGTTGAGAATCAGCGAGGTTTTAAAAGCCATGTTTCCATACCACACTGGTTCTTACCCAACATGTATAAAGTCGTAATAACGTATTTCGACGGTACAGTTTCCATACCACACTGGTTCTTACCCAACATGTCTGAATATTTTATTCTTTTATGTTTTTTGTTCCGTTTCCATACCACACTGGTTCTTACCCAACATGGAGAGCCGCGCGCGGAGCACAGCCGCCCAGACCAGGTTTCCATACCACACTGGTTCTTACCCAACTTTCAAAGAAAAATTGGGCGCTGACCTCGTTTTTAAGTGTTTCCATACCACACTGGTTCTTACCCAACTTTATCTTTGGGCAAGGGCGACTTTAAAATCCAATAACAGGTTTCCATACCACACTGGTTCTTACCCAACTCACAAAGGTATAATCGACCGCACGGACATAGTGATGTTTCCATACCACACTGGTTCTTACCCAACTATTTATTACTTTTTTTAAAGGAGGGATAGATCATGTTTCCATACCACACTGGTTCTTACCCAACTTTTTGGTTATAGGGGTTTTAATAGGGTCAAAGTGTTTCCATACCACACTGGTTCTTACCCAACTTGTATTCGTTAGTAAAAGGTATACCAAAATAGTGTTTCCATACCACACTGGTTCTTACCCAACAACGGTGTATTTCGTCAATGTCATCAAACAATTAAAGTTTCCATACCACACTGGTTCTTACCCAACCCGCTGCGATCCGCAGCGGGGCGGCTCTGAAATTCCTGGTTTCCATACCACACTGGTTCTTACCCAACACAAAGACACACTTTATGTTGTTTCTCTACCTGTTAGTTTCCATACCACACTGGTTCTTACCCAACGCGAACCCTACATCATAGAAATAGCAGGGGAAAACCCGTTTCCATACCACACTGGTTCTTACCCAACAGAAGAAGCCGAAATGTTAGACGTAGCAGAATTCGTGTTTCCATACCACACTGGTTCTTACCCAACTGTACTTCAAAAATTGGGATGTGAAACAAAAAATGTTGTTTCCATACCACACTGGTTCTTACCCAACAAGAATAGCTTTTATTAACAGACAAAGCAAAGTCACGTTTCCATACCACACTGGTTCTTACCCAACAAAAGGTAGAAATGATGCTGTCATCACAAAAATAGGGGTTTCCATACCACACTGGTTCTTACCCAACCTGCCGTTTCCGAAACTGTTAAGGTGCTCCGGCCCTAGTTTCCATACCACACTGGTTCTTACCCAACCCAATGCGGTTTGGTTCGCTGAGCGAACCAAAAAAATGTTTCCATACCACACTGGTTCTTACCCAACCAATAACCGCACTGGCAGAAAAATATTATGCCAAGTTTCCATACCACACTGGTTCTTACCCAACAAACATCCAAAAAAAGATCGAGGGCTACAGGTACTATGTTTCCATACCACACTGGTTCTTACCCAACTTTTCAATGCTTTTTACACTTTCATGCTGCTTCACGTTTCCATACCACACTGGTTCTTACCCAACTATCTGGAATGGCGAAACTTTTGAAGCCTTAACCTTGTTTCCATACCACACTGGTTCTTACCCAACACACGCTCAAAGATAGAAAACTGAGAGTGTATGTCACGTTTCCATACCACACTGGTTCTTACCCAACGTATCCGTAGAAATAAGGGACGAGGATGGCGAAATTAGTTTCCATACCACACTGGTTCTTACCCAACAAGGAATAAAGTAAACGCACATTTTATATTTAAAGGAGTTTCCATACCACACTGGTTCTTACCCAACCATATGCCGGAGCACTGAAAATTGAGAAAACTCTAAAGTTTCCATACCACACTGGTTCTTACCCAACTATACAATGCCGAAGAAGATAAGATCAAAAAAATGTTTCCATACCACACTGGTTCTTACCCAACTCTTTTCCATTTTTTATTCCTCCTTTTCGTTGGTTTCGTTTCCATACCACACTGGTTCTTACCCAACTAATGTATGGAGTATGAACTCACTTCCGGTTTTCAAGTTTCCATACCACACTGGTTCTTACCCAACGAAGGGCTTGAAATAAAGCCAACAAAAGAAGAAAAGTTTCCATACCACACTGGTTCTTACCCAACGATAACCCCCCAGAAAAAATAGTATACTAAAACTAACAGGTTTCCATACCACACTGGTTCTTACCCAACTGGCGAAAGCGGTGCAAACCTCCGAAACGGCACGGGGTTTCCATACCACACTGGTTCTTACCCAACAAAATTGAGAAAACTCTGAAAGCCATGGAGGAAATGCGTTTCCATACCACACTGGTTCTTACCCAACATGAAATGATTAGAAAGGAAAGCGTACCCGTAAAAGTGTTTCCATACCACACTGGTTCTTACCCAACAAATTCATGACAACACTCACACTACCTCGAACGCAGTTTCCATACCACACTGGTTCTTACCCAACAATTGTTTTCCCCCTACACAACATCACTAGGAATGTTTCCATACCACACTGGTTCTTACCCAACTGGAAAGTAAGATCACCGTCCCCGCTGCGATCCGCGTTTCCATACCACACTGGTTCTTACCCAACGGTGAAAAAGTGGTTGAAATTAAACCATCCGGGATTGTGTTTCCATACCACACTGGTTCTTACCCAACAAGTCACAGCCGTAGATATAGCATTAGACGAACCCTAGTTTCCATACCACACTGGTTCTTACCCAACGAGATGGAAAGTAAGATCACCGTCCCCGCGTCAATTCGTGTTTCCATACCACACTGGTTCTTACCCAACATGGAGTCACAGATAACACTACTCTATTAACAAAGTTTCCATACCACACTGGTTCTTACCCAACGGAAAGCCGCATCACCGTCCCCGCTGCGATCCGCGTTTCCATACCACACTGGTTCTTACCCAACAAAAATTCTACCTCGAACTCTAAATCACCCTCCCAGTTTCCATACCACACTGGTTCTTACCCAACCTGAGCGAACCAAAAAAATCGTAGATGAAAAAATAAGTTTCCATACCACACTGGTTCTTACCCAACCGAAGAAATTAAAAAAATATTCAGCAAAGAAATTGCGTTTCCATACCACACTGGTTCTTACCCAACAAACGTTTAAATTTTTGGCTACGAAATATTCCCTAACGTTTCCATACCACACTGGTTCTTACCCAACACAATCCAAGAAAATAAAAAAAGAAAAGAAAAAGAGTTTCCATACCACACTGGTTCTTACCCAACGAAGTACAAAACCTAGTATTCAATGTAAAAGTTGTGTTTCCATACCACACTGGTTCTTACCCAACGATCGGATACACGAAAAAACGTGTATCCACAATAATTGTTTCCATACCACACTGGTTCTTACCCAACTCAAGTTCCTCAGAGAAAATGATTGCAGAATCTCTGAGTTTCCATACCACACTGGTTCTTACCCAACGCACGTAATGATACAGGAATAGATACACCAAGCATGTTTCCATACCACACTGGTTCTTACCCAACCTTACTCCTCAAAGTGTACATTTACACTTTTACGTTGTTGTTTCCATACCACACTGGTTCTTACCCAACTCTCCAGTATTTTTAAAGCTATTCCCTCAGCCATAGTTTCCATACCACACTGGTTCTTACCCAACAGTTCTTACCCAAAGGAGGCTGCTATATGCTCATCCTCCGTTTCCATACCACACTGGTTCTTACCCAACGATTTTTGTGGCACGAAAAAAATACTTTCACTCCCTGTTTCCATACCACACTGGTTCTTACCCAACGTCAAAAATTTCGGTCCCCGCTGCGATCCGCAGCGGGTTTCCATACCACACTGGTTCTTACCCAACGAGGTGATAACTACCCCTCCCTTGAGAACCTCCCAATGTTTCCATACCACACTGGTTCTTACCCAACAAAATAAAAAGAAAAATAGCATTCGTCAATAAATACGTTTCCATACCACACTGGTTCTTACCCAACTAAAAACGTCCAAAACGGCACGAGCTGCCGTTTTGGAGTTTCCATACCACACTGGTTCTTACCCAACTTTGGAGGCCGTGGAGGTGCTCCAGCAATACGCTGGGTTTCCATACCACACTGGTTCTTACCCAACTAAACCAAGACATAACAAGGCAAGCAGACTTTGTCTCGTTTCCATACCACACTGGTTCTTACCCAACTAACCAGTTCTGGACTTGATATATCAAAACATCTCCGTTTCCATACCACACTGGTTCTTACCCAACCCTGAGAGCCTGGGAGAATAATCTCCCAGACCTCAGTTTCCATACCACACTGGTTCTTACCCAACTTTTTTTGTACCGCCACAAACTCAATCCTTACATGGTTTCCATACCACACTGGTTCTTACCCAACCAGGGGAGGGGTAGTTATCACCTCCCTTGAGAGAATGTTTCCATACCACACTGGTTCTTACCCAACTGTGCGAACGAAAAGCGACCCGCTCAATCACTCAGTCGTTTCCATACCACACTGGTTCTTACCCAACAGGAGTAGATGCTTATGTTATTAAAACTTATATTGAGTTTCCATACCACACTGGTTCTTACCCAACACATACTACAAGAAAAAGAAATAGAAAGAACAACAAGGTTTCCATACCACACTGGTTCTTACCCAACGCGAACGAAAAGCGACCCGCTCAATCACTCAGTCGTTTCCATACCACACTGGTTCTTACCCAACATGGAGAGCCGCGCGCAGCACAGCCGACCAGACCAGGTTTCCATACCACACTGGTTCTTACCCAACTAAACATAAATTAAAAAAGAAAGGGGGGACTAAAAGTTTCCATACCACACTGGTTCTTACCCAACTTTAAAATGTGTTACAAGACCTGAAAATAGATTATGTTTCCATACCACACTGGTTCTTACCCAACCATATGCCGAAGCACTGAAAATCGAGGGCACAATAAAGTTTCCATACCACACTGGTTCTTACCCAACAAGCTGGGTTCTACGCAATGGGGAATAAAAAAGAGGGTTTCCATACCACACTGGTTCTTACCCAACATGCAAAAGATGTCGTAAATTTAGTTATGAAAGCAGAGTTTCCATACCACACTGGTTCTTACCCAACGATGGAGAGTAAAATCCACGTCCCCGCGTCAATTCGTGTTTCCATACCACACTGGTTCTTACCCAACCGAAGTACAAGATCTAATATTCAATGTAAAAATAACGTTTCCATACCACACTGGTTCTTACCCAACGCCGAAGAAAAAGAAATAATCAAAGAAAATAAACAAGTTTCCATACCACACTGGTTCTTACCCAACACAAAATTAAAAAAAAGTAACCTTTAACATAAAGGGGGTTTCCATACCACACTGGTTCTTACCCAACTAGTTAGATACTTTACAGACACTAAAAACTCTTATATGTTTCCATACCACACTGGTTCTTACCCAACGTAGCGGGGCAGCATTGAAATTCGTCAGGTCCTGGGGTTTCCATACCACACTGGTTCTTACCCAACAATTCAGAAAAAGAACGAAGAATTCGAGAAAAATTGTTTCCATACCACACTGGTTCTTACCCAACAAGGTGCTCCAGCAATACGCTGGAGCACTGAAAATGTTTCCATACCACACTGGTTCTTACCCAACAATCCGGGACGAAGAAGGCGAAATTATGCCCTCGAGTTTCCATACCACACTGGTTCTTACCCAACCCCTGGACGAAGCAATCGTCCCGGTCGAGGCAAAAAGTTTCCATACCACACTGGTTCTTACCCAACATGGGAACATTGTCGTAGTAAGAAACGACAAGTTTAGTTTCCATACCACACTGGTTCTTACCCAACCAATTAAGTTTCGTGAACACCTAAGAGCTAATATGAGTTTCCATACCACACTGGTTCTTACCCAACAGCTTGTATTACAAAATGATTATAACGTATTTCAAGATAAGAAATCAAGGGGTATATAGGAAAAAGGGCAGATGATTAATGAGTTTTTCAGTTATATAAACACAAAAACCGGGAGATTTTGGGGAAATAGTTAATATAAGCAAATCACAGGTGTAAAAAGAAGAGAAAAAAGAAATTTGGTCGAATGACTTCAGTTTTTGTCGGATCATTGTAAAGTTTTGGAAGGTTTCTAAGAAAGGCAGGAAGGTGTAAGGTAGAGAGTAAAAGAGAAGACATGGTATACAAACGTTCCGACAAGAATGTGTTAAGAAAAAATTAAGGGAGCAAAGGGTTAATAGTAAAGCAAAAGCTCAAAAAACAAAAATACGACAAAAATAGTCTGTGCGAAAGAGTTAACCGAATTTACCGTTAGTTAACCGCGGTCCGACAATAAGCATAGCGAACTAAATTCTGTAAGCAAGAATGAGAAAGGTGTAGAGAGAGTGTGTTAAATACTGAGTCGAACGACCAAAAACGAGAAAAGGCGAGAAAAAAGGTTAATTATAAGTAACGGCCGTCGGAGACGGCCTTGTTATAAGCTATACAACTTGTGAAATTGTGAATTAGAAGCGATATCCTGCAATTTCTACCATTCCCATTCCCTGAGAGTTCTTTTCGCCAAGCCCCACATCATATAGGAAGTTCAAGATAGCGGGGTCACCTTTTGCTTTTACAGGTACCAATGATCCAAAAAGCGTCTGGTTTTCTTTGAGCTGGATTTTTACTACGGTTCTGTTTGCTTTTTTCTTGAGGTATTCCCTATCAACGTTTAACGAGAGATTAGCATTTTTCCCTGTCAATATTTTGTATTTCTCTAAAGCGTTTTTGGTTATGTATTCGTCAAATTCTTCTGGATCTTGATAGGCCCTTATGAAAAACGGTGTTCTATAATCAGAGTGTTTTTTTGTTATTACTATGGGAGTGATAGATTTGAAAGTTATGTTTTCAGAAATTGGAGGATTTGGCAGCGCAACTGCCCGATCAATATAAACTATATGATCCCCAAGCTTGAAGGTGTCTTTAGCAAGAAGATAACTAACCAGGTTTGTAAGGAATTCTTCTATGGGTGAGGAAACATAAAAGTAGGCAGTATCTTCTTTTAGTAATATCAGTTCGTTGTTGGTACCTGTTAGCTGGTAGTTTTCTTTCCTGATTATCAATTTAGAGATGTTGAAAAATTTGAAATGCTTATACCCGTCTTCATAGCCTTTTTGGTGTAGCCATTTTGAATATTCTGGATTAGCTTCCCTGAGCATGTTATATACGACCGAGGACAATTGATAATAATGATCTCTTTTGAACGCTTTGTTCCGAAGACCTTTTAGGCTGATTTTGATTCTCATGGTTTCCTCCTTCAAATGCCTTTTATATTATTTTACTATAACTTATTTTCTGAGGAACAGATTTTAGCTCCTATTATATATTCTCCTCATTCGTCCGGTAAGAATTTTGTATTTTGGTAGTGAGGTTATCATTATCTTTTCTTCTCTCAATTTGAACTTCAAATTATACATTTACACTTTTTAAGAGGATTTTTTATTAATAGCTCCACAGCGTTAATTCTTCGGTGCTGCTTACTGTTTCTATTATCCTTTCAAACCCGATTTTTGAGTACAGCAAGGAAGCTTCTATCCAGGCGGTGTAGCAATATTTTTGATACTGGAAGTAGTCTAATTCTGCTGGATCTATTTCCTGAATATTTTTGAGCCTTTCAAGAGTGATGCCCTGCCATTCGTTGGTAACAATGCAAACGAGACCTTCTTCGAGCCAGTAAGGCAGTTTGTATTGCTTTAAGCTTAGATGGGTTAGCTCGTGGGCAAGGGTGCGAATAAGATTCTTGTGCAGTGTCGGTGGCTGGAGAAAAATCACGTTGCCTCTTACACCAGCGAGTACCCAGTAGGGGAAACCGGATAAGCTGTAAAACTCAGATACAGAATCAGCGATAAATACAGTATAAGTGGTATCAGTGGCTTGTTGTCCGGTGAGGGTTTCAAGCCTTTCCCTATATTGTGCAAATTCTTCTAAGCTCCAGCTTATGAACATCGTCTTGTAAGAAAAAGCGGCGAGCGCTATTATGAGCGCTGCCGCAAGCAAAAAATGGCGTTTCAAATTATCTTTCCTCCACTGTGATTATTAACGGTTCGGTACTTCCAAAGTATTTATCTTCATCGTACATTCCCCATGCCATAGCCGGGGGTATCAGATATGACCCGGGTGCGATAAGCTTGTATTCAGTTTTGAGCATTGAATAATCAATGTACTTGAAGTAATAGGATACCCTGTCATACCTTGATTCGGTGAAAGTTAAATAGCTATACCAAAAGAACTTCCCTTTGTTGTTATTGCCAAAATTGCTTTTACCTGTTTTCATCAGCAATGAACCGGCAGGAAGGGTGTCTTCTACTATAAGGTATGGGGTATCAGTGTTTATGTGAATTTCTGAGATGATTGTATCGCCGACATTTAATTTTGGTTCACGCTTTGCAATGGTGATTTTAAGAAGTCTGGTACTGCTCAATCTGAATATCACCGTATCTTCAGAGGTCTTCCCCAGTAGGTCTCCATAGACATAATAACCCAGATGGTATTCCCCCAACACAATCTCCGAATTTTCAATAGTTAGCTCGTTTCCGAATATTGTGGTATCAGGATAGAGTTTTATTGAGCCAATGTTTGTTTTGTCCAGCCTTATAATGTTGGCTAATTTTATGTAGTAGGGCGAGAAGATTTCCGGTTCCACTGGTTCTCCCTTCAACGATCCTTCTTCTATGTACTGGATTTTCCTGAGGATTCTGGAGATCTTGACGCTTTTGCTTACCGGTTTGTATTTTTCTGGCGGGGTATAGCTTTTCCCGGAGAAGCTTATCCAGACGGGTTCAGAGGATGTAATGTGATAGCTACCGGAGCGTATTTCAAGGGAATTCGGTTTGTCAGGAGTTAATTGAAGGTCTATTCCATTGCCTTTTATGGTTACTGTTATATCTTTGCTGAGTTTATTGGTAAAACCATTGAGTATTAAAGTTGCGATGCTTGTTGATACGGTTCTTCTCCATCTCCCGCCTATGTTTCTTTCAAGAAGTTTATTAGCGAGATCAGAAATTACTTTTTCATCTAACTTTGCTTTTATAGATGCTTCAAGCATCAGTGCAATGATTATATCGTCATCAATCAGATGGTGGAAGCTGCTAAATTTCGGATTATCCAGATCGTATTCAACAATCATTTGGTTCAGGATTTCTGAAGCCTTCGCTGTATTGCCCATTTCACAGAATGTAAGGGCAAGAAGCACTTTGGAAGCTGCACTGGCATTTTTGAAATTTTCGATCTGGCTATCGGAAATCTTGAAGGTATATCCAAATATGTTGCTGTAAAGTGCGTATACGTAGTTTACCATTGGATCTGACCTGTTTTTTGAGAGATAGCTAATACCTCTTTCAAGAACGTTCCTGCTGATTTCCACACCAGCATTTTGGGCGTGATAGAAGCCGTACATGACGTACGCCGTCATGAAATTATTAGAAAGGTCGTCTTTCCACCAGCCCCAGCCGCCGTCGTAGTGCTGATAGCCGTACAGTTTATCGATACCGGCTTTTAGGTATTCGTTGGTTTTATTTTTGAAATCTTCGCTGGCGTATTCAAGCAAATCCTTCGCAGCAATAAGTGGCATAACACGGCTCATTGTTTGTTCCACGCAGCCATGGGGATATTTGACCAGATATTTTATGCCCTCAAAGAGTAATCTTCCAATTGAGTTGTTTATTATTAGTGTTCCATAGGTATTCTCAGGAACAACAAAATCCATTTCGCCTGTTAAGAGGAATTTTTTTCTGCTCTCCGAATAGATATACCGGGGTTTTATAGGTATAGAATTTTCCACCGCATCGTTTATCTCATCGTTGTAAACGGCGAAGGAGAGTGTGAGCACTTCGTCTTCTGCGAAAGCATATAGTTCCTTTACTTTGAACCTGAAAGAAAGAGATGTCGAATCACCGGAAAGCAACTCGAAGCTCCCGGCAACGGGTTCATTGTTTTGCTTGAACAGGTAATTCAATTGAAGGGGTTTGTCAGTGTAGTTGGTTATCACATAATTGGTAGCCACTTCGTCTCCTGAGATGAAGAATTCAGGCAGGAAGCTTGTAATAGTCAAAGGTTTCCATGTTTCAAATTCTGATGTGCTGTAGGAGAAGCCCCCACCCTTTGTTGACGAAAGCGCTCTGATAGTCCAGCGGTCAAGATCGTCAGGAAGGGTAAAGGTAACGGTTGCTTCTCCGTTTTTATCTGTGAACAGTATTGACCATAGGGCTGTGTCGCTGAACTTTTTTCTGTATTCCAGAGAAGATGGTGGCAAAGCTTCACCTTCCACGGCTTTTGATTCAGCCATGTCTACTCTTGTCCCTAATTCCATTACCAAAGGGATTTTCGATTCCGCAGCAGTGTAATAATCAAGGGTATAGTCTATGAGGTTTGAAATTGAGGGGTACATGTCATCATTGAAATAGTCCAGGTTCAGAAGTTCGTATGTTACAGGTCCGACCTTGAAACCTGAGGAATAGGTTTCCAGCCATGTGTCTTTGCCTTTTTCGAATAGATCAAGAAGGGCACGGGAAATAACGGCAAGGGTTACGGATGTTTCGACGGGGTTGCCGTTGTTATCCGTTGTTTTTATCTTCAAGGTCGCTTCCTGGCCCGGGGCATACCTTTTTTCTGATGTAATGGTTATATTGTGGTCTTTATAAAAATCCTTTATCGCGACAGTTTTATTGATGGTAATGGTTTCAGATTTGCTCATGGTAACAAAGGTTATCGGGAAGCTGCCAAAGCCGAAACCTTCCGGGACTTTCAACCAGAGATAATTTGAACCTTCGTTGGTGGTAAAGCTCCTGGTGATGATCTTGCCACCAAAATCTGCTATGAGCCACATATCAAGGTTTTTTGCGGTGTTTATAATTATTTCACAGTCTTCCCCTGGCTTAACGGGTTGTATCTCTTTTATCTCAACGAGTTTCTTTGGTGGCTCGACATATGTAGAAGGCTTTATGAGCGGTTCTTCCAAAAAGGCTTTCGGCTCTCCAAAATCTGAAGCGTCAAGGGTTATGTAGAGCACTTTGCCTGAAGGGACCGTTTTGACCGGTATTGCTATGTTCACATTTCCGTTTTCATCGGTCTTTACAACTGAATCGAATATGTAAAAGCGAGTGGAGGTTGATTTTTTTTGTTCTTCTGAGTAATAAGTTTCCTTATACCACACGGAACAATTGAAGCTCGCACTCACCGGTTCATCTGATACGGATATAGTCTTTATTTTAAGATAAAGCACTTTGCTCTCTATTTTGCTCTGAACAGCATATCGATAAGGTGCATCGATGACTTTGAAATAGACCATTTGCTGGAGTTCCATCCCGCTTTCATCTGAAACTGTAATTAAGGCAGAATAATCTCCAGGCTCGATGCTTTTGCTGTAGCCAACTACTGCAAAACCGTTGTTGTTCAGTCTGGTAGAGCCGGTATCTACGAAAGCTCCGTTTTTGTATATTGTGTACGCGACCTCGCCATTTGCAACAGGACCACCAAAGTAGTAATCAGCTGAAACTTCAAAGGTGATGGGTTTCCCGGTTCTGTAATAATCCTTGCCCTTTACGGATATTTCAAAGATGGGTTTTTTATAGTCTGCTATGTTTATGTAATGGGTGTATTCTCTTCTGTTTCCATCTTCCAACCATTCAAGCTTTATCATATATGAGCCTCTTGTTATTTCCTTGTTAGTTTCGATTTTGCCATCTGCCGCGCCAAAGTCGTCCAGCGTAACCACATCTCGCTGAAATTCCCTCTTTAAGGGGTCAAGTATTATCATGGTAACAGTAGCTATGTCCGTTAGTTCGTATCCTTCGTTTGATACTTTCCTCAGGAAGACTCTGTAATGAATGGTTTCTCCTGCTTTGTATGCTGGTCTATCTGTGAAGACAAAGGCTATGGTTTTGGGTGGAGCACTTTTTTGCAAGTTTTCCGGGCGCCATACATAATACAGTTCACCCGCTTTTATTAGAAGGAGTTCGTCCATGACAACTTCGCTAAGGGCTAGTTCACCGCTGGTGGTACTTCCAAGAAGAGCTCCGCTTTTGACGTTATAAATTTCAAAGGCGTTTACGACTCTGGAGTTTACTCTGTTCCATACTTTCAATACTATTTTGTTGCCCGAAACAATAGCCTTTGGCGAAAGCGTTTTTTTGAGATAGATGAGCTTTCTGCTCATTTTGTCTGTTGTTATTTGCACAAAAGAGAAATTTCCCAGCAATTCTTCTGATAGCTTGATTCTTGAGCCCCATCTTGCAGTAAATTCAGTTTCAGTTGAAGGAGAATCAGGAAGGGATATGTCGGAGAGACGAACAGCTCCAAATAGGTTTTCCTGGGAAAGGTGATAAACCTTTACTGATATTTTTTCTTCATAAAGCTCGGGTGAAATCATCATGGGTATTTTGTTTATCGCGGGAACATATTCGTAGAAAATGCCTTCCAGGTATTTTCCATAACTGTTGAGCACTTCGAAAGAGAAAGACACAGTTGCTATTGCAAGGATAAGTAATACAATGCTCGTTATGCGTTTCATTTCCCCACCTCCTAAATTTCATTGATTTCCCAGTATTTTAAAGCGGTATACCCCAAGAAAGTAAGTGTTCTCGGAAATCGGGAGCCATTGCACCGGCATGAGCCTTAAATAATCTTCCACTTTCCAGAGCTTTATCTTTCCCGGGTCAATTTCCGATTCAGGGCCTGTGTGGTAAATCAACCCATCACCTGTGTAGATCATTGAATGAAAGGTTAAAGGATTCGGATGCTGGAAAAAGAGCAAATCCCCGGGACGGGCATCTTCGAGATTACGGCTGATGAATCTGGTGTTGTATTTCAAAAGGGTATAAGCGTTGGCATAAGTGCTAAGCTCTGAACCTGCTATGAAGATAAAAGCTCCTGCTTTTGGTACGTTGGGATAGTTGTATGCTTGAACATCCGGAATATTTTTTAGATCAACCCCGGTTTTTTCACGCCACAATTCCGGGTTTATTCCTGTGTTCCTATACCAGCTTTCGTCATGCTTTTTGAGAGCTTCTTTGAAGGCAAAGCGGATCAATCCCGCACAGTCTCTCTGATTTTCTGGCCATTTTGGTGAAGGCTCCAAAAACTGGTATATGGCTATATTCAAAAACCACCTTATGAAATTTTCGGCATCTTCTCCATATAGGGTCATTGCATCGGGATAACCATCACTGTTTTCATCTTGCCACTGCTTGAAACTGTATTCATAGTTTCTGGAATATATGTATAGTCCATTATAATTGAGGGAAATGGAACCTTTCCGGTCAATAATCCTGAATTCATAGATGTCGCCATCAAGGTTTATGGTTCGGTTTTCAAGATAAAGTCCAGAAAAGGAAAGCTCCAGAAGCTTTTCAAATTCAAGGCGCGGCAGTTTTAGAGTTAAGATGTCCCCTGTGGTATAAGAAGATTCAATAATTGGAGGATGCCTGATAACCCCGCCCGCTTGGTATATTAAATATAACCCGGCAAATGAAAATAAGAAATAAAAGAAATATAAAAATATGTTTTTCATGTAAACAGCCTCGACAGATTTTATCACGTTTTTGTCTCATTTATGAAGTGCTAACAGAGGAAATTTGAAATGTAAGCGGCTTTATCTTGTTTTTGC
Organism: Kosmotoga arenicorallina S304; assembly: GCF_001636545.1. Classification (GTDB taxonomy): domain Bacteria; phylum Thermotogota; class Thermotogae; order Petrotogales; family Kosmotogaceae; genus Kosmotoga_B; species Kosmotoga_B arenicorallina. The sequence goes on from NZ_JFHK01000001.1 coordinate 40,369, forward strand.
GTTTTTCTTTGATAAATACATTCTTCTATCAGCCAGTTGAATAAGTGTTTCCACATCTTCGCTGTCCTGGGGGAAGAAAGATATACCTATACTCATAGATATTTTCGCTTCATAGCCGTTTATAACAAATTTTTCTTTCAGAGACTTTTTAATACGTTCTGATAGGCTTTTTGCACTTTCTTCAGTTGTTTCAGGCAACAAGATCAGAAATTCGTCACCACCAACCCGTGCGAAGATATCGCTTTCTCTTATCTCGTTTTCTATACGCCTACATATACGGTTCAAAAGCACATCACCGACATCATGCCCATAGGTGTCGTTTACATGCTTGAAACCATTGCAGTCAAGGTACATAACGCTGAAGCTATGGTGATATCGCCTTGATAATTTGATTATTTCTTTGGCCCTTTTGGCGAAGGCGCGCCTGTTAAGAACACCTGTTAAGATGTCATGCTCAGAAACATAAAGCAGTTTGCTCTCTGTTTGCACTTTCAACAGCAGTAGTTCCATGTGCCTTTTGATGAGTCTGGCAAAATCGAGTTCTATATCGTCAAAAGCCTCTTCGCTATCGAAGTTATCGAGGAAAATAATGCTAACCAGCTCTTTTTCAAGATATATAGGGATAATCAGAATTGATTTTATTCTCATAGAACCAATTTGCCTGAATATTTTGTTTCTCTGGTCCTCTTTTCTGAAACCAATTTCAGAAAATCTCATAAAGGCTGGCTGTCTTGAATATCTCATAACTTCATTCTCCGAGAAGCTTATTTTTTTCAACGTTTCCAGATCGTAGCCTACACTGGCGACAAAGTGAAAACGATCTTTTATTTTAATCACAGCGCTTCCCGCATGGGCTTCTGGAATTACGGAGACAATTTTTTCAAGGAGCGACTGATAATCCTTTTCTGACCAGCCCTTTTTCAGCGCATAGGAGGTGATATCGAGCAGCACTTCGTAGAGGTTTTTGTATTTGTTTAGCTGATAAAGCATTTCTCTTTCCTTTGTAACGTCAATTCCAGAAGATAAAATTGCTTCAACTTCATTGTTTTGGTTGTAAATCACCGTGTTTCGCCAGGAGACCATTCTTTCTTTGCCCTTTGAATCTACGATGGAATTTTCGAAAAATTCTTTTTCTGACGGCTTTTTCAGAAGTTTCTCAAAAGTATCCTTCACTTCTATCTTTTGATAGTCTGGAATGAAGTCAAACCATTTTCTTCCGAGTATTTCTTTTTTTTCAAGTCCAAGAAGGCGTTCGCCTTTTTTATTGATAAGCCTTATTATTCCCTTTTTATCAAGGACCAGGTTTATTACCTGTGCCATATCGAAGTACTTGAAGAATTTTTCTTCGCTTTCCCTGAGAGCTTTTTCTGTTTTCTTTTGTTCTGTAATATCCATGGCTACAACAATACCCGCTGGCTTCCCTTTGTATACCGTGGTATCACTTGTCAGATACAGCCATTTCGTTTTCCCATCTTTGCTAACGATTTCCAGTTCATAGTGCTTGGTACTCCTCTCGCCTTTTTGCCTCTTGCCGCCGATTTCCTTTACAAACTCCCTGTAATTTGGTTTGACAAGATCCCAGAAATTCATTGTTTGTAATTCGGCTTTTGAATATCCGCTGAGTGTTTCGGCCATTGAATTTGCATAAACCCATTTGTTGTTCTGATAAATCAGAATTGCCATAGGAGCGGTTTCAGCCAGAATGTCGAACCAGCTTTTTACCTCGGCTTCAGGGGTATGAGCAGGATGAAGACGACAAAGTATGAGGGTTTCAAATGAAGAATTTTTGATGAGTTCGCAATAGATTTCGAAGGTTTTTTCGTTGTCTAATGCCGCTTTGGTATGAATGTATTCAGTCTCTCCGTTCAAGAGGCAAGAGAGGGTCTCATGGAATTGCAAGGTGGTGAATAAATCCTCAAAAGAAAGTGTTTCGAGATTTTCAGTGCCAGCATTAATGATTTTTAGAGCACTGTCATTCCATGCTTTCAGGTTACCCTCGAAATCAAAGAGAAGAAGAGCATCTTTTTGTTTTTGAAAAAGCCTCCTTAAAATATCCGGGTTAAGTCTCTCAAACATTTAAGCACCTCTATTTTGTCTTTATAATCATTTTACCAATTATATATTTCAATATGCTGGCTTGTACAGAGTTTTTTCAAATTGTAATGCATACTACATATTGTGTATAATTGGAATTATAACATCGAGGTGAGGAAATATGGATATAGGGATTATAGGTATTGGAAACATAGGGAGCATTCTCCTTGAAAGATTTTTGCGACTAAAATCGGAGTTGAAGCTTTACATTTTCAACCGGACCCCTCAAAAGATGGACCCCTACCGTAAAATAGATAATATCATCTGTTGCAACGGTAGCGCTGAAGTTAGCGAGAAAGCAGAAATAATATTCTTTGCAGTCAAACCCCAGGATGTCTCTACGCTTTTTGAACAGGTGAAAAATGTGGATTTTACGAGCAAAGTTGTGGTAAGCACCATGGCCGGTATTTCCATGAAAGTCCTTGAAGAGGAACTTGGCACGAAGAAAGTGGTGAGAATCATGCCTAACATTCCAGGGATGATAGGAAAAGGTGTTACAGGAATTTCATATTCGCCAAATATCTCAAAAGAAGAGCGCCACTCGATTATTTCACTGCTTGAATCCATTGGGAATGTCGTCGAAGTAAAGGAAAGGGATTTTGCAGCTGTAACGGCATTGAGCGGTAGCGGCCCAGCTTTTATCTTTGTAATTGTTGAGGCATTGATTGATATTGGCTTGAAAATGGGGCTCTCTTATGATAAGGCAAGGGAATTGATTCTTGACACCGTTATAGGTTCTGTAGAACTCTTAAAGGAAAAAGGCAATCACCCGGGTGAGTTCAGACACCTTGTAACATCCCCTTCCGGCACTACAATTGAAGGGATATATTCTCTTGAAAGAGAAGGTTTGAGAGGAACGATAATGAAAACTATTCTGGATACCTATATAAAAGCCGGTAAAATCAACGAGGAGATAGAAAAGAAACTGTAAGGCTTTCAGATTTCTATTATCTGCCCGGCTTTCAGCTCTTTCACAACAGCCTGAAGCTTTTTTGAGAAGGTTTCTATTGCCTGATCACCCGTACAGTGGCCAATATAGAATTTTTCTATGTTGAAGGGTTTTATTAGCCGGCAGATTTCTTCGATTTCACCCGGGGATTTGTGCAGCAAGTGAAGGCCACCAACAACAGTTTTTATCTTCCAGTGCTTTGTAGCTTCGAGTATTATATTACCAATGCCTCTATGAGAGCACCCGGTGAACAAAACAGCATTTTGGTTTTCTATCACAATCAATCCGAGTTCATCTTCGAAGAAATCACGAACTCTTTCCTCAATGCCCAGGCGCTTGAACCTTGCCGATGGCATTTCTGAAGTCCTGAAGGGCACAGCGGGAAGTAAGAAAGAGTTTTTTGCTGGTGCGCTGATCTGGTCAATTTCTTCAAAACGAGCTCCAAGCTTTTGATACTGCATCTTGCTTTCAGGCGCACCTGCACGTCTGGGGCCACTGTAACGAGGCAAAAGACATCCTTTGCCAGCATAAACTCTTGTTTTCCCCGTTGCTTTAAGAATGCTATCAAGGCCACCAATATGGTCGTAATGACCATGGCTTATGACAACAAAATCTATCTCTTTCAGGCTAAGTCGAAGCTTTTCAGAATTTTTGACAGCAACATCACTGCTGCCTGTATCAAAAAGGATATGATGATTATAGGATTCAATGTAAAGGGAAAGCCCATGTTCTGATTCAAAACCTTTTAACGCTTTGTCATTGCAAAGAACTTGAATTCTCATAACTGCACCTACATGTTTTCAATGCGGTAAAGAGGTCAAACATCGATTATTTTTCCGGGATTGAGTATGTTGTTGGGATCAAAAACCCTTTTAATTCCCTTTATAAGATCAATTTGAGCCTGATCAACGGCAATTGGCAAATACTTTTTCCTCTTTAAGCCTATTCCGTGCTCTCCGCTTATGCATCCTCCGAGATTTTTGGTGAGTTCATAGAGATTTGCAAGAGCGGTTTTAAGGTGGGTGTTCCAGTGTTCAATTGAGCTTTTACCTTTTATGAAAGTGATATGAACGTTTCCGTCTCCCGCATGGCCAAAGGCAATAGTGCCCAAGTCATGGGCTTTTGCGATTTGCCTTGCTCCTTTTAGTAAGGCCGGGATATTTGCAGTAGGAACTGACACATCTTCCATACAATGAACAGGGCTGTATACCATGAGGGCTTCTGCAATGGCTTTTCTCACTTTCCAGAGCTTTTCCCTTGTGTTCCTGTTATCAGCAACAAAGACTTCGAGAGCACCTTCGCGCTGACAAATGTCTCCAAGCTTTTCGTATTCATCTGCAACAGCTTCTTTGTCGTTTCCCTCAATTTCCAGAATCAAGTGGGCTCCAGCCTCTGAATAAGGAAAGCTCACATTCAAAAAGTCACAAGCGAGCTTTATAGAAGGATTGTCCATAAACTCAAGAGATGAAGGCATTACGCCTGCATCTTTTATCAGTGCAGGAACGGCGCTTATCGCGGCATCCACCGATTCGAACGGTGCCAGAAGCGCCACAGAGTATCTCGGTTTCGGCATTAACCTGAGAGTTATCTTTGTCACTATTCCCAGTGTTCCTTCGGAGCCGACGAGCAGATGAACAAAGTCAAGCCCCGTGACGTTTTTAACCATCTTTCCACCAAAGCTTGTTACTTCTCCCGTAGGCAATACAACTTCAAGACCGTACACATGGGCTCCTGTTGGCCCGTATTTCAGCACTTTGTTCCCACCGGCATTTTCTGCTATGTTTCCACCTATGGTAGAGCTTTCACTGCTACAAGGGTCGCCGGCATAAATCAGGTTATATTTTTCAGCGATTTTCTGAATTTCGCTGGTTATCATACCCGGTTCAACGGTTATCATGAGATTTGCCTCGTCAAATTCAATCAGCTTGTTCATCTTTTCCAGTGAAAGAACTATGCCACCAGGTGTTGGAATAGCCCCGCCTGATAAACCTGTCCCGGCACCCCTTGGGGTTACAGGAATCATGTATTCGTTTGCCAATCTAATGATTTGCGACACTTCTTCAGTTGAAATCGGGAAAAGCACAACACCGGGTTTGCTGCCCTGCAGCTCTGCCGTTTCGTCACGGGAATATTTTTCCAGAAAATCTTCTTCGGTTTTCATTCTGTTGCCGAGAATTTCTTTTAGCTTTTCATATAATTCAACGGGGATTTCAGGCATCCGGTATTTCCTCCTTGATATTCTTCAGGGCTCTATGGAGCATTTCAAGTATTTCAGCTGCGTCGCCAACAAGCCCTATATCCGAGTAGTCGAAAATAGGGGCGTTCACGTCTTTGTTAATGGCGATGATGATATCAGATGTTTGCATACCCGCAACGTGCTGAACAGCGCCTGAAATGCCTGCGGCGATGTAAATTTTCGGCTTCACGGTGTGGCCGCTCAACCCCACCTGGTTTTCATGGCCTATCCACTTAGAATCTACAAGGGGCCTTGATGCTCCTACCGCCCCGCCGACCAACTTCGCAAGATCTTTCAGTATTTCAAGGTTTTCGGGCTTTCTCAGCCCCTTTCCGCCGGAAAACACAACCTCAGAATCCTGGATGCTTTTTTGATCTTCAGAAATTTCTTTGAATTCAATAAGCTTTGTTTTATCGGAAATATCAAGAATCGGGATTATTTCGTGGTAAATTGCAGTCTTTGAGTATTTTTCTGTTAATGGATTGAAAGTTTTTGGCCTGATTGTTGCCATTTGCGGCCTGTGATTTGGGGTTTTTATGGTTGCCATTATATTTCCGCCAATAGCCGGCCTTGTCTGGAGCAAATTCCCGTCATTGTCTATGTCAAGACCGGTACAATCTGCTGTAAGACCTGTCTTCAAAGATGCTGCCAATGCTGGCATTATAGTTCTGCCTGTTGTCGTTGCAGGTGCAAGTATTATTTCAGGGTTGAATTTCTCTGCGATACTTTCAAGAGCTTTGAGATACGTTAAGTAGTCGAACCTTTCAAATTTTTCGTTAATTATATTCAAAATTACGTCCGACCCCTGTTCAGATAGCTTCTCCCTCATTTCCGGGGTCAGACTTCTATTCGTCAAAGTAACACAGGCAACCAGAGCATCCGGGATTTTTTTTGCGATCTCCCTGGCTTTCCCCAGGAGTTCATAAGTGCTTGAATGAAAGGTGCCTTTTCTCTTTTCAGCTATTACCCATATATGCTTACTCATGATTTTCCTCCAGATAAGGCTTGAGAAGCTCTATTACTTTCCATATACCCTCTTCAAGTTCTTTTCCTTCGTATATAACGGCATTTCTGGCGATTTTTGGAGTTGTTATTTTTGCAACTCTTGTAGGAGATCCTTTAAGTCCAACAGTTGTTTCGTCAATCTTCAGAGAATCGCAGTTGAGGGTTTTAATTTTTACCCTCCTTGCTTTTTTCTTCATATTCAATGTTGGAAGCCTTGGTTCATTTACTTCTTTGGTGAGTGTAAGTAGACATGGAAGCCTGGATTCCCAGATCTCTTTACCATCCTCCACTTCGCGTTCGATAATGATACTCTTTTCGGTAAATTCTACGATTTTGGCTACATATGAAAGGACGGGTAAATCCAAAATAGCACCAACTTCCGGACCAACCTGACCCGTTTCTCCGTCAACCGCTTTTTCGCCTGCGAGAACGAGATCAAAGGGGCCAAATTCTTCAAGGGCTTTTGAAAGGACCGTAGCTGTTGCAAGGGTATCCGCACCTGCAAACCTGCGGTCACTGATCAAATAAGCATCATTCACTCCCATGGCAATCGCTTCTCTCAAAGCCACTTCTGCAACAGGTGGCCCCATAGAAAAAGCAACAATATCTGTTTCGGAAGACATGAATTCCTTTATCCTCAGGGCTGCTTCTATCGCATGAAGGTCCAGCGGGTTTATTATATTGCCAGTATTCTCTCTTATCATGGTTCCCGTTTCAGGATCTAATTTAACCAGGTCTGTATCTGGAACCTGTTTCACAAGTACGGCAATCCTCATTTTTTCCTCCTCGATCAGTTAACTTTCATTTTCGCCAAGAGCTTTGTACAATTTTCCGTCGGCTTTTTCGAGTTCAGCTTTTGCCTTTTCTCTATCTGCTCCTGTAAGAGCCATATAAATAGCTATTCTGGGGACTTTTCCTGAGTCTTCGAAAAGCTTTTTTGCCTTTTCGTAGCCTATTCCAGTTGCTATTTGAATCATTTTAATTGCTCTTTCAACCAATTTCCTGTTAGTTACAACAAGGTCTGTCATGAAGTTCCGGTAGACTTTTCCCATTTCAATCATCGTCACTGTGCTTATCATGTTTAATACCATTTTCTGGGCAGTTCCTGCTTTCATTCTGGTTGAGCCCGTGAGCACTTCGGGCCCTGTGACAACTTCTATGCTCACATCTGCAAAACTGGCGACTTTGGGATCCGGAACATTTGAAATAGCTACCGTGCTCGCTCCAATATCTCTTGCTGTTCTCAGGGCTGAAAGCACAAAGGGAGTTCTTCCACTTGCCGTTATGCCAATAACTGTATCAACGGCGGTTATTCCTGCTCTTTTCAGTTCTTCAGCAGCTGATTCTTCTTTGTCTTCCGCGTCTTCAACTGGGGTCAAAAAGGCCCTTTCACCACCTGCCATAATGGCTTTGAAAGCTTCACTTTCACCAAAGGTGGGATATATTTCAGAAGCATCTACAACACCAAGCCTTCCGCTGGTCCCGGCCCCTACGTATAAGACTTTTCCTCCTTTTCTCAAGCTGGACAAGGTAAGAAGAATTGCCTTTTCTATTTTGGAGATCTCCTTTTCTACTGCGCAAGCGATTTTCTTGTCCTCTTCATTTATAATCCTGAGTTTTTCAATAATTGGAACTCTATCAATGTATTTACTTTTTTCGTTGATACTTTCAGTGATCAAGTGCTCCAATTCTTCCTTCATATCAATCACTCCTGATGATAAATATCTTGTTAGTGATAAAGGTAGTATTTACGTGCAATCTCAGTGAAATTTTCCTGTTCTTCTTTCCATAATTCTGATAACTCGTCACCGGTAACGCCTTTTTCAAGCAGCGATTTATAATCAGGATTACCGATTAACCTGTCAAAATGATTGCGCCCCTCTGCGTCATGATATACATGATCCCAGGCAAAACTCTCAGGATGAAGCTTTATAATGACATGGATAAGGTTCAAAGCAAGCCTTAACGGATCTGCCTTATACCTGTCGGTGACATAAAATTCGAGTCCATAGCATAATTCGTTCATATACCTGGCTGAGAAGGGGATAAAATTCCGCTCACGCATTGCTATTCCTTCGTGGGAGAATTTTCTGAGTTCCTTGAGCACTTCTTCTGATTTCAACCAGGGTGCTCCGATGTATTTGAAGGGGTGGACTGTACCGCGTCCCACGGAAATATTTACACCTTCCAGCAGGCACAAGCCGGTGTAAAGGATCGTATGCTCAAGACCCGGAATATTTGGTGAAGGAGTTGGCCATAACAGGCCCGTTTCGTCATAATAGGAGGTTCTTCTCCAGTTGTCCATTTTTATTACTTCAAGATCCACGCCTATGTTAAATTCAGCATTCAGATAATTTGCCAATTCCCCGATTGTCATGCCGTATCGAATGCTCAAACCATAACCACCAACAAAGGATTCATAGCCTTTTCTCACTATGGGGCCTTCGATTTTTTCTCCCAGAGGGTTAGGTCTATCCAGAACAATGACTTTTATTCCTTTTTCAGCACAAGCCTCCATTAAATAACCAAGAGTGTAGATATAGGTATAATAACGAAGCCCCACATCCTGTATGTCGTATATCACGGCATTTAGTCCATCGAGCATTTCTTCTGTGGGTCTTAAGTGATTGCCGTAAAGGGAAAATACAGGCAAGCCATATCTCGGATCCATGCTGTCTTTTACTTTTTCTCCATCAGCAACGGCTCCCGATATCCCATGTTCTGGCCCAAAGAGCTTCTTTATATTGAAACCACTCTCTAAAAGCTTCTCGAGGTTGATTTCAAGTTTTGAAGTAACCCCCGATGAGTTCGTAAGTAGCCCGAGGTTCATTTTAGCGTATCTGGTTCTATTCTCGAGAATCTTATCTATTCCAAGCTTTACTCTCATTTTTTTCACCTTCATTTGATTGCTCCCTGAGTCATTCCCGCAATGAACTGCCTTGAGAAGATCAGGAACAGAATTATTGTTGGTGCAATTGCAAGTGTTAAGCTCGTGAAAAGAAGGTTCCAGCGATTAGCATATTCCCCAAAGAAGATTGAAACGGCAAGGGTGATGGTTGCCTTTGAGCGATCATTGATGAATATAAGGGGAAAGAAAAAGTCGTTCCAGACGTTGACGAAGCTGACTATTGAAACAATTGAAATCGCCGGTTTTATAAGCGGAAGCACCACATGCCTGTAAATTTGAAGAGGATTGGCTCCGTCAATTCTTGCAGCTTCACTGAGTTCGTTTGGAACCCCATCGATGAAATTTTTCAGCAGGAACACTGAAAAGGGTATATTGACTGCTATATATATTATTATTAGCCCAAGACGGCTGTTAGTAAGGTTTACGTTTCGCAGCAAGAGATAAATCGGTATAATGGCAAGCCTTGCAGGAAAGGCAAGACCAAGCATGGAATATATGAACAGAAAACGTCTTCCTCTGAATTCATACTTGGATATTGCAAAAGCGAAAAAAGAAGCGATTATAACAATTCCCACAACGGCGCTTCCTGCAATCATAAGGCTGTTAAGATATCCCCTTCCTATCCCTGCCTGATTCCAGGCGTCAATTATGTTTTTCAACGAAAGTTCTGATGGGAGAGAGAAAGGTTTCAGGTATATGTCCCTCATGCTTTTGAAGGAATTGCTGACCATCATGAAAAACGGGACAAGAACAAGCGTAGCGTAGATAGCCAAAAGCGTATATACAAGTATTTTTCCATATTTTGTCAGTGTAAGCATATCAAGCGCTCCTTTGCCTTTTTTCAACGAGATACACGTAGAATATGGAAACAGGCATGATTATGGCAAATATGAAAACGGTGATCGTTGCACCAAGCCCCATATCAATTGCAGAACTTCCCAAACCGCCAAAAGCAGTTCGATAGAAAAGCGTCCCCAGAACATCTGTTGAGCGATAGGGGCCTGCCTGAACCCCCTCAAGAGCATATATCATGTCAAATACATTGAAGCTCCATATGAAGAGGAGAATTGCCAGCGTTCTAACAGTAGAAAAGGAAAGAGGAAATATAATCCTCCAGATTATTTTCCAATTGCTTGCGCCATCGATATAAGCCGCTTCAAGCAACGAAGGATTTATATCTAGAATAGCCGCAAGGAGAACGAGCACGTAAAAACCGATGTTACGCCAGGCGTTAACCAATATTATGGTTGTCAAAGCCGTGGATTCCTGACCAAGCCAGGACTGTGCAAGGCCACCAAGGCCGATCAATTTTAAGAATTGGTTCACGAGACCCACCTGCGGGTTTAAGTACAGACTCCACATGAAGCCAACCAGCACAAGAGGTATCATGTTGGGTATATAAACGATATTTCTGAACATTCTGGCACCTTTTATTTTGCTTGCAAGCATTAAAGCTATGAAAAAACCCACGCCAATTTCTATCGAGGCTGCCAGAATATAGAAATACACATTATGCCAGAAGGCATTGAAAACTTCATTTCTAAAAGCTCCTGAGGAAAAAACCTTCCTGAAATTATCCAGACCAACAAAAGTTTTTTCCCCAACTCCAGGCCAGCTATAAAGGCTGAGGAATAAACTGTTGATTAGTGGATATATAATGAAAAGCGTATACAGAATAAGAGCGGGCAAAACAAATAATAGAAGGTATCTTTTTGCCAGTTTCATTTACACACTCCTTAAAGAATCCCCTTCCCTTCTAAAAGGGAAGGGGAATGTAAGATATCACTTTTTCATCAGGGGTTCATACCACTGAGAAATCGCTTCCTGAGCGTTTCTTGCGAGTTCTTCCGGTGTTAGTTTGTTTGAGTACATAGCTTGCATTCCAGGGCTAAGAACATCGGTATAAAGAGAAGGTTTTTGGGTAACAAATACTGAGCCTACCCAGTAAACGTAAGGGGATGCGTGGTTGTTGTATGTATCAACTGCCACTTTCAGTATATCCAAATCGGGAAGGTCTGCACCGCTCACAGCGGGAATGTTGTAGGTGATATTTGAGAAAATTGTACCAAATTCAGGAGTTGCACAGAATTCTAAAACTTTTAGAGAATCTTCACGGTTTTTCACATTAGAAGTAAGGGCAATGGCACCGTCCATGTATGTATAAGCGTAAGGTTCCTGACACTCATTTGCAGGAGGAACCATGAAGTATCCCACCCTCAAGTCAGGGTTAAGTTCATGCCATGTCTGATAGCCCCAGATACCATAGAACACCATCGCGGCCTGGCCAAAGGCAAAGGCAGCGTTAAGGTCGTTTGTTGAGTTACCCATAAATCCATCTTGATAGTATTTTTTCAGGTCGTTCAACTTTCTGTTGAGATCCACAAATTTGACATCGAGGAAACAGGTTTTTCCTTCTGTAAGGTCTTTGATCCATTCAGGGCCAAGAACACTGACACCACACATTGCGTGTTGCATTGTGAGAGCCCAGGCCTCTTTTCCAGGTACGAAGAAGGGAGTAATGCCGTTTTTCTGAAGTGTGTCGGCGACCTCAACCAGCTCGTCCCAGGTTTTTGGTATGGAGAGCTCGAACTGATCGAAATAGTCTTTGTTGTAGAAAATTCCCACAACCTGAACTGCAAAAGGTACTCCGTAAACTTTACCTCCGGAAGTAACAGAGTTCAATACAGCCTGTGGGAAATTGCTGAGGTCAAAGTCATCGGGAAGTGCAAGGTAAAGCCCATTGTCTATCAAAGTTTGTGTTCTTCCGCCTGGCAACCTTCGCGAGTAAACCAGATCAGGGCCGGTACCCGTTTGAAGAGCCAGATTTACCTTGGCATCGTACTCAGTTGGAGCGTAGGCTGTGAAGTTAATCTTGATATCATATCCCTGAGCTCTAAGCCTTGATTCAACTTGTTTCCAGACATCCGCATCCTGGCTTCTCCAGCTCCAGATGTTTACCACACCTGAAAACGCTATAGCTGAAATCAGGACAACTAAAGAAACCAGAAGAACCGAACGTAGTTTCATGTAACTCACCCCTTTTTTATGGAATAAAGAACAGGTTCGAGTGCGATTGAAATCGATTAATTATACAAACATATATTGCATTACTCCAAGATAAATTATAGGCGATTACATTCGAACAGATATAATGCAAAAGAAATAAGCTTATTTATCAGAGATAATTGTATCATAATATGTCTATTCATATTAAGTATGATAATACAAATTGAATTATCGATTAGCTTTTTCTGTGCTTAACCTCTGGAAAAGCTCTTTTGCGATATATGGGTCTATTCTGTTATCAAAAATTTCGATCTCGTAATTAGAAAATTTTTCTGTTATTTTTTTGGTATAGAGTGCTGATTTAAAGCATCCACCGCTGAGCACTATTTTTTTTGAGTTTGTTTTTATCAAGATAAGGTTTATCATTTTTGAAAGCAGTTCTATGGCCTCATCAAGAACTCTTAGAACAAGAGGGGTGGGATTAGCCAGAGCTGGTTCTGTGAAAGAAGCTATCTTAGCTTTGAAGTTTCTTGAAATTTGGAGATTTGCAAGGGATTCAAGGTCTTTAAGGTTGAAATATTTCAACAATCTTTCGAATATAGGATCACGAGAAACAAGGCCATCACGATACTTCAGAGCATTTGCGATAAGTTCCTTAGATATCCAGAAAGCGCTTCCTTCATCACTGAAAAGGTGCCCCCATCCCCCCGCACGAAAAGAAGCCCCTTTTGAATTTTTTCCATAAACCACAGACCCTGTTCCTGCAATAACAACAACTCCAGGATTTTCTAGAAAGCAAGAGCGGTAAATCCCTTCGATATCCGGGATGATTTCTTTGTAAGCTGCCGGAAATACTTCATTTAGTGTCTCTGAAAGTATCCTTTCCCTTATAGGATCGCCTGCTCCCGAAAAGGATGCCACTATCGCTTCCGGGGTTCCGAGACGCGATTTCATGAGATTTAACGCTTCTAACAGGCTTTTGCGCTCCACTATGGAGAGATTTGAGCTAAATGACAGCTGTGTTTTTTCAAATCCAGAACCATCGTATACAGAAGCGCTGAGGTTAGATCCTCCGCCATCAATCCCCATAACTTTCATCAAAATCCAGCGCAGGAGACTCCACCTTCTACAAGGTGGAGAGGAATGCACTGTTCCCTCCTTTCCAGTATCAGCGTTCTTGCTCTTTCTATAAGTTTTAAGTTCTGCCACTTGGCTGACGAATGGATTTTCTCTCCACTCAATGTACGTAGGTCAAAATATCCTGAGTTTCTCAATCCGTAGATTATACCTATTTGACCGTTATATTTCACTTTGTCGAATCTCTTAAACCCTTTAACTTCTTTTACAGTATTTAATTTTCTAATTCCACCCTTGATTGGGTTAGCTTTGTGCAACGACCTATTTTGTCTTCTAAAATATTTTCCGAAGTACCATTCACAAATCCTTTCTTGAAACGCTCCTCCTGCAATGACAAATGCATCGTTTTTGTGTGATTTTTCTATACCAAATTTTGATCTCCTTGCTTTCGTTGTGCTTCCATATGTTACTTCAACACAAAAGAGCTCTTTAAGTCTATTGACTATATACCAACCTATTGTAGATACATGAGTTGCGTCTTTTAAGATTTTGACTTTCTTCAATTTGCTTTTCGGTATTTTAAGTTCGCCTTTATGGATACCTTCGTGTTCTTCGCTTGTCAAAACTATCAGATTTGAAGGATTATCAGTTCCACCTTTACTACGTGGCATTATATGGTGAACTTCTAAAATACCTTTTTTACCAGATAATTCAGATTTATACCCTGCTCTCCATAGGCAATATTCTCTTACATCCCAAAACCCTTTTTGAACTCCGTTTTGATAATCTACGCTTTCAACTTCTGGATTGATAATTTTGTGTGTGTCGAACGGTGCTATCTCAACTACGATTTTTGTAACTGGCAGTGTTTTGGCTATTAAGTTAATAAGTTTAACGTGTGCATCAACTTTACATTGGACGCTTGGCGCAAGCCATCCTTCTTTTTTTCGTCTGTTTAAAAATCTCGGTTTTCTGTATCTTCTTTTGCGATGTCTTCTGCTTCTTCTATACTCTCTCCTTTTTAAAAGTAATTTCTTTATATTCTGCCGGAGCTCTACTTCCATACTAAGTAGTTCTTGTTTTTCTGTTATTGCTGAAATACCAACTACTTTTGAGCCAATATCAATACCAACAGTTACTGGCTGTGTGTATGTCGTTGCATCATACAACAACTGGATTGTGAAGGGCTCTCTTCTAACAACTTTTGCAAGCCCCTGCTTTAAGAGCTTTCTCACTTTGCCGTGCCTTTTGGTAGGCATTAGTGGTTTACCGTTTTTTGAAATAACATAAACCAAACAATTACCTCCAATCGTCTTTTGACGATAAGTCAGGGAAAACCCTGTAAGATGCTCATCCCCATGTTAGACTGGCTTGTTATGCCTGCCACACTGTCCCTACCCCTCAGGACTGTTTAATGACAGATGACAGAGCCTGAAACTTGAGCAGCATTTCAGGGTGTCATGACCAGTCTAACGTAGCCATTTCAGTGGCTGAGGGTAGTCAACTAGGGCTTTTTCTACAAGCCCCCACCTCTATAGGTGGTGGGTAGTTGACAATGACTTTCTCACGACCTTCAATTTGTATTTATCGCCTCTGTAAATGGATTCGACATATTCCAGGCAGGCTCCGTCTGCTGTATAAGTGAGCCGATGCCTCAGAATGCCGTATGCGCCTTCATCTACACCCAGATGTTCTGCTTCCGATTTTGTTAGCCTTGCGATTTCTATAATTTCAACCGCATGGTCAAACCTGATGCCGAATTCCTCTTTTAGCACCCTGTAGAGGGATTCATTTGACATATCCATTTTTATTATGTTCAGTACTCTGATATCCACTAGGGGATTAAGGTAACACTTTTCTATTGCCATGGGTTGGTCATCAAGGAATCTCACCCTTTCAAGCAGGACGACCATGCCTTTGTGCGGTAGCTTGAAGGCATCCATCACTTCCGGAGGCGGGAAAAGGATCTCATTTTTCAGAACGATGGACTTTGCTTTATGTCCCTCGCTTACAGCCTCTTCCGTAAAACCTGCGAGAGTGCTTAACTGCTCTTCCCGCTTTCGCTCTTCCACAAATGTGCCTTTGCCTTTTCTTGATACAAGAAGCCTTTCTCTTTTCAGCTCGTCAAGAGCACGCCTTATTGTCAACCTGCTGACTTCAAACTCCTTGCAAAGCTCTTTTTCAGTTGGAAGCTTTTTTGGGTATGTGCCATCTTCTATCCTTTTTTTCAGTGTTCTGTAAATGGAAATATATGCCGGAATCTCACGGTTTTTTTCGAGGTTTCCAGGATTCTTGCTTGCCTGATATTTGACATTCACCATTGATCTCCCCCTTTACAGGGCATTATATGGATTTCTTACTGAAAATGATTACATTCATATTCTAATACTTATTATATGTAATTCCAAATATTAAATGTATATATCAAATAAACAATATGGCAAATATAAAAGCCTAACAAGCCTGTTCTTTGGATAATCAAAGCAGAAAGCATTTCTTTAGATTTGTTATCCTGCCTCCTGAGGGTTAATATTAATGGGGGGTGATTTACCTGGACTTAAACATGAGGTGCATAGAGTCTGTTGTGAAGGAAGGGATAGAAAATGGCGTCTATCCCGGAGCTGTTGTGCTGATTGGCACAAGGGATGAAATACTTTTTTTGAAGGCTTTTGGCAAAGAATCACCGGAAAGACATGCAAAAGCTGTTTCAATTGACACGGTATACGATCTGGCGAGCCTAACCAAAGTTGTTGCTGTTTTGCCTGCTGTAATGCTTCTCATGAGCCAGGGAAAGCTATCGCTGGGGGATCCTGTGTATCTTTACTTAAACGAATTCTCAAATCGGAAGCAGATTACGATTTTTCATCTCGTTACACACTCTTCGGGAATGCCGCCTTATTCAACTGCATGGAAGAAACTATCAGGTGAAGCTCTTCTGAAGCATTTGTTGTTTACCAATCCAGAGCTTAAACCCGGGAAAGCTTTTCAGTATTCGTGCATCAATTTTATTATTCTAAAGGCGATCATAGAAAGAATATCAGGGATTCCCTTTGAGGTTTTTGTTAATGACAGGATATTTTTGCCCCTTGGAATGAACAGCACAGGTTTTTTGCCTGATATTAATACACTTTTTGTTGCCCCCACCTGCAAGAGAGAGGGAGAGTTTCTTAAAGGAAAGCCTGACGATGAACTGGCTTATTATCTTGGAGGAGTAAGCGGTAACGCTGGTTGTTTTTCAAGCGCTGAGGATCTTTACAGACTGTTAAAAGGGCTTGAAGAAGGCTTGCTTTTCCCCAGAAGTATATACGAGCTATTTACCAGGGAGATAGTTGAATTTGGTGGTATTAAGACTCATCTTGGCTGGCGCATGCCTGATTTTTCAGGAAGTTCGGGAGATACTATTGATAGGTCTGCTTACGGGCATACAGGGTTTACCGGGACTTCAATATGGGTAGATCCAAAGAGTAGCCTGAGGGTTATATTCTTGAGCAACAGAACAAGACTAAGGCGGCGTTCAACCATCCCAATGATGCAGAGCATCAGGCGAAGGCTGCACAATACGGTCTTCCAATACTAAAGCAGGTGATGCCGTGATGAAACTTGAAAATATCTTAATAGTTGATCCTGTTGATGGTGAGTATACAGGCTCGATAAACATTGAAGATGAAGAGATTGTTGACATAAGACGCCTTGAGTGTACTCCGAAAGCTATTGTGATGCCCGGCTTTGTAGATCCCCATACACATGGACAACGTGGAATCGATACCATGTCCGCAAAGCCTCGGGATTTTGAAGTATGGGCTGAGTTGAACTTTCAACAAGGGGTAACATCTTTCTTGCCCACAACGGTTTCTTCAAGTTTCGAAGCTCTGCGTAAGGTGCTGTTCAATTTGCAGGAATTGCCGCTTTCAATTGTCGGGGTACACCTGGAAGGGCCCTTTATTAACCCGGAGAAAAAGGGGGCTCAGAACCCTGATTTTATTTATCCTTTCGATGAGAGGCTTGAATCTGTTTTGAAAAATCCTGTGAAACTTATAACAGCAGCCCCTGAAATAGATGGCTTTAAAAAGCTGTTAGAGCTGTCTGAATCAAGAAAAATAAAAGTTAGCATAGGACATTCAAGCGCCACTTATAAAGCAATGAAAACTGCTTTTGAATCAGGTGCCGACAGGATAACGCATTTTCCCAATGCTCTTGTTCCGATTCACCATAGAGAGCTCGGTGGGATGGGGTCTGGACTCTATCTTGATTTCAAACTTGAGCTGATAGCCGATGGCGTTCATTTGGCACCTGAATTTGTGGATCTTGTTTACAGGATTAAAGGTCCGGATAAGATAATGCTTGTGACCGATTCAATATCAGCCGCTGGACTCGAAGATGGGATTTATGATCTTGGAGGCCTTGATGTCGAGGTAAGAGATGGTAAATGCAGGCTTGCAAGGGATGGATCGATTGCGGGGAGTTCCTTGCTGTTCAACAATGCCGTCAAAAATTTCAAGAAATTTACAGGATGCAATTTGATGGAACTTTCAAAGGTTTCTTCTTATAACTCAATAAGAGAACTTGGTATTGAAAAGCTTGGAAGAATTGCCCGGGGCTATTTTGCCAATCTTGTTGTGCTCGATGAAAGCCTTACGGTCTTGAAAACTTTTTTTAAGGGAATAGAAGTCTACAAAAGATTTTAGGAACTTATCAAAAATAGAAAAAACGCCCCAAAGGGGGCGCCTTTTCTTTCTATCGGGTCAGAATCTGTAATGCATCTGTGAGAGTAAGTCCATTTTTATTTTTTCGAGTCTATTGTCGATTTCTTTGTAGTGAATCCTTCTTTCCTTTCTTTTCAACATAGGGTTTCACCTCCTACTCCCCTATCAAAAACCTCTTGGCTGGCTGAACATTCTCTTCATTACCTTCTCTTTAATCAATTCGATTTCCCTGTCAATCTGCGCTAAGCTCTTTCTCTTTTTCATCGTGCCCCCACCTCCTTGCAATCTCAAAAACCAGGCTGGGAATAAATGCTCTGAAGAATCCTTTCCTTTCTGATTTCAATTTCCCTGTCGATCTCTTTGAAATTCCTTCTCTTTTTCATCGTTTCATCCCCCTTTTTTCGAGTTATCATCTTTGACATTCATAATATAGCACAAACAATTGCAATTTGTCAAGTGGAACATTAAAAATTTTTAGGTATAACTTAAAAATAATTAAGTCGCGCCCAAAAAACCGAAACGAAGAAATTCTGTGAAGCGCATAGGCAAAAGGATACAGGAGAAACAGGGGTTTTAAAATATTTTTAGAGGATTGAATAAATTTCCGGGTAATTCAAAATAATTTTAGTGTGAATTCAAAATATTTTGCATATCCGGTGAATAATTTCAAGAAGTTTGATTTTTTAGGGAAAGATATTTGCATTTGGAATTTGGGATTTACTTATGGTATTATGGTCAAAACCCATTTCGAAGGGATGAATAGTATGGGCATATTGATGGTGATAAATCTTAATAACAATAATAACGGGCCGGGATCGGTCGGTTAAGCCTTTGCTTATCAATTTTCAAAGGACCGGCCGATGGATTTCCATCGGCCTTATTTTTTTATATAAGGAGTGATTTTATGGAAAAAAGCGGAAGAATTTCAGAAAAGGTTATCCCTCATCTTTCCAACCCTATCGTCAGAAACGCTGTTAAGGTAAAAGCATCGGTAATAGCATACGCTACTGAATTTTTAAGAAAGAAAGGCTTTGTAGAGCTTTTACCAACAATTGTGTCTCCCCTGACAGATCCGCTAAACCATGAAGTTTTCAATGTTAGGTTTGATTACTATGGCACTGAATACCAGCTAACCCAATCTATGATATTTCACAAGCAGCTTGCAGTAACCGCCTTTGAAAGGATTTTTATAGTCTCGCCAAATGTCCGCCTTGAAACTGTAGAGAAAAAGGACAGCGGAAAGCATCTTTTTGAATTCACCCAAATTGACCTGGAAATGAAGGAGGCAAAGCGCGAAGAAGTGATGGATTTGATAGAAAACCTCCTTGTATACGTTATATCAGGTGTAAAACAAAGCTGCAAGAAGGAGCTCGAATTTCTTGGTTCTGATATGAAGGTCCCTTCGATTCCTTTTAGAAAGGTGAAATATATGGATGCCTTTCAGGAGTATGGGGGGGATTTTGAGGAAATACTTTCGAAAAGGGCAGCAGAACCCTTCTGGTTGATAGATATTCCCATAGGAGATAGGGAATTTTACGACAAATTATCAGAAGATGGTCAAACGTTGCTGGACATGGATCTTATTTTGCCTGGTGGCTTCGGAGAGGTCCTCTCAGGTGGTGAAAGAGAACACGATTACGAGCAAATTCTTAGGCGGATGGAGTATAAAGGGACAAGCATAGAAGATTTCAGCTGGTATCTTCAAATTGCAGAAGAAGAGGGACTTGTGCCATCAGCAGGTTGTGGCTTTGGTGTCGAAAGGCTAACGAGATATATCTGCAATCTTTCACACGTGAGCCTAACCAGATTATTCCCAAAAGTTCCTGGAATGGACTGGATTTAAGTGGAGGTGTAAAATTGTTGTGGTAATAACTTTAAATGAGGTGGTATTTTATGAGAAGTGTTGTAATAGATGGCCACGTATCGTATAACGCAGTTACGCAGATTTTTAATTCAGCAACTTTTCGCTCTTTATTGACCGAGCTGATAAAAGATTCCGAACGCAAAAAGACTTCACTGTGCTCGCTCTTTGAGCTCTTTGTGAAGAATCCAAAAGAATCCGTTTTTGAGGAGAAGTATGATCTTAATTCTATGGTGCAGCTCCTTCTGGCTTTAATGGTCAACACAATAGAAGAAATCGACAATTCAAGGTGCTACTCTTTTCCATTGCTCAGCGATAAGAAAACGTTGCTCGTGAAGTTTGTGGATAGGCTGTTTAACCTGTGGAGGAGCAAGCACAGGTTCATGCTCAGGCGGGATGCTTATACACCTGCAAGGCTCAAGAGAATATTCAAGCAGGCAGTTTTAGTGAATACAAACGCTGAACTCAGGAGTCTCGTTTTGAGCACATACAGGCAAATTCTTATAAACATCTCAGATGTTAGCTTGAAGATTTTAAGGCAAGAACCAGGTGGTGCTCAGGTGAGTTTCCTGGTGGACAGGCCAGAAATTCACAAAGATGCCATGATAGAAAAGGCGAGCTGGCTATATGACCTGGATTTTGTGTGGAGCATAGTTTTTGAACCACCGGTGATTTTTTACACCCGTTCCAATAAAAGACGGGGACTTTTCAAAGTTGTTGATAAGCCAATTCTTCATAAGTTGAATATTGACACACCACGAAACTGGCTTCTTTTTCCGATATTCGTTGGAAAAAAGCTGATTTTTGTCATAACCAATAAGGAATATCTCGCTCTTGCTGCTGGGCTTGGAAATCTCTTTGAAATAGCCAACTTCGACAATATAAGGAATAGAAAGCCTGATGGAATTTACATTTTTGGTATGGATGATGAGTTTTTCGATAGGCCCGAAGATATAAATGGGGTCATATACAAAGAAAATGATTTTTATGTGGGGATGGTTGGCGATCATCCTTCTGTTGATTATTTCGGCTATATGAAAAAAATGATTTTGACCATTCATAACCTTCTAACCATAGACGAAGGAAGGCTGCCAATTCATGGAGCTCTTGCTCATATTAGACTGACAAATGGCAAGAGTGCAAATGTGATGCTTTTAGGAGATAGCGGGGCCGGAAAATCTGAAACCCTGGACGCATTGAACCAGCTGAAAGAAGAAGTTTCAGAAGTGAACATTCTGATAGATGATATGGGCTCACTGGATATAAACCAGAAAGGCGAAGTAGTAGCTTATGGAACGGAAACAGGTGCTTTTGTCAGGCTCGATGATTTACAGCCGGGTTATGCTTATTCCACGATGGATAGAAGCATATTTATGAACCCGAATGTTGTGAATGCCCGTGTGATAGTTCCTTACTCAAATTACGATGAAATAGTGCGACCAACAAAGATTGATTATTTTTTATATGCGAACAATTACCAGAAGGTTGAAGAAGGAAATAAGTTGAGGTTCTTCGACAGCCTGGAAGAAGCACTTGAAGTTTTCTCAAAGGGCGCAAGAATGGCAAAGGGAACAACAGCTGAAAAAGGCCTCACATACAGTTATTTTGCCAATCCTTTTGGGGCAGTCCAGAGAAAAGAAGAGCACAGCCAGATCGCAGGTAAATACATTGAAGCAATGATAAAGAGCGGGGTAAAAATAGGAGAGATATACACTCAGCTTGGTATAAGCGGCTATGAGCAAACAGGCCCGCTTCAAGCCGCTCAAAGCTTGATTGAGCTGATTAAGAATTCATAAAAAAAGCAGGGCTTTGAAAAGCCCTGCTTTTTTTGCTAATGGTTAAAAAACGTATGCCAGAGCGCTATCGGAATAAAAACCGCCCAGGCCAAATCCAACGGTTGTTTTGGAAAGGAAATGCTCTCCCCACAGAACTTTTAGGGTAACGCCTGCACCGATGTTGAATCCGCCGCTCAGAAGAAAACCAAAAGAGCCCCCTGCACCGGCACCAATTAGTAAGTGGTATTCATTATCGCCAAAAACACCCGAGAAAAGTTCGAAGGGTGTAAGGTCCAGTGCAGCGCCCACACCCGTTCCGAGCACAGCCATTAGAGTTCCGTGACCATTATAGCCAAAGAGAGAGAGGTCTTCCAGCGTCATGCCAGCTGCAATTCCATAAGCATTTCCTGCATCTCCTATCCCAATGAAATAACCGCCAAAAGCCATGGTCACAACTACTAAAAGAGAAACTACCAATAACTTTTTCACAAAACCACCCCCGATCATTTAGTTACTCGTAATTATAGCCTCAGTGATTGAGTATAAAAAGGATTTTATAGAGCAAAGCTAAAAATTTACTATATGTTCAAATTTGAGAGTAATGGATACTCTCAAGTTATGCACTTTGA
>NZ_JFHK01000006.1 GCF_001636545.1 Kosmotoga arenicorallina S304
GGCTTCGCCTTCAGCTTCTTCAACGTTTCCAGCACTTCCTGGCCTCTACCAAGCTCGCTCGCTGTGCCTACCATTACCCCGGTATCTCCTACCACTACCACGTCTACGTTTATCCCTATCTTCCTCAATATCGTCTGCAGGTCTTCCGCGCTATATCCTGCTGGCAGCTCTACAAAACTGTGTCCCCGCGGCTCTTCGGTAGCGGTTGCGGCGGATGTATCTTCGGGGGTTATATAATCGATGAATTTCTCTGCGCCATTTACCGATTCTGGTGTACCGAGAACAACAATTGAACCAGCAAAATCCATCAAGCTAACGTCGTATCCCAATTTGTTTAGAGTCTTTTCGAGTTCTACAACAGAAATCCCCAGAGGTATAGAGAGCAGTTTGTAAGTAAAGCCCGTTTTCTCTATTTTTTTAGCGAGATTTGAAAGAAGTGAGAGCGCTATGGCAACATCTTCCTCCTTACCGGTGATCACTATGGCATTTCCAACCGATGATAGTGTCAAATTAAATCCTGTTGACTCCAAAAGCGTTTCTACATTTTCGTAAGTAACCGATGGTGGAAGTTCATATATCTCTGTTCGTGTTTTTTCATACCTTTTCAAATAATCTACGAATTGAACGGCTCTATCGACATCATAAGCAGGTCCTATTAAGATTAGCCCAAAGGGGTAACTATCGAAGACGCTCACATTCAATTGCAAGGATCTGAGCTGTTCTTCAAGCTGTTCAGCTGAGTATTGAGATGAAGGGGGTATCAGTGCATATTTGCTTTCGGGTATCTCCGGTAAGCCTTTCAGGCTGTTGAGCAAACTCTGGAGCTTCTCCAGCTGCGAAGCCTCTCCGGTGGCAACAAGTCCACTGTCCGCTTCGTGGAGTGATATATCCAGGCCCAACTCTTTGATTATTTCAGACAAAACAGATGCTGATACCGGTGATGTAATAACCCGGGCCTCTTTAATCACAGAAGTGGCAGGGGTGCTTTCCGCTGTGGTGATTTCAGTGGCGGGAGCTTCAGATGTTACCCTGTCAACCAATCTCATCAGCGTATTTATTGAAGAGGGTTCACCATAAACCACGAAATTTCCGGGTACTTCCAGTAATTTCAGCTGAAGCTCAAAAGTATCTATTATGTTTTGAATTTCCTGAAAGCTGAGTTTCTTCTCGACAAAAGCAAAGCTTTTATCGGTAGACGATAATTCCTGATAGAGGCTCAAAAATGCCTTAATATCATCTTCTGTTCCTATTGCTACTATGCTGTCTGCAACGGGAACCAAACTTATATTATATGAAAAACTCAATACAAGGCTTTTGAGAGCTTCAAGGTCCACGCCTGGAATTTTATGCAAGACAGCATATCTCTCTGAAACTTTGTCTTTTTCTTCAATGTGCCTTCTTGAAATATCATTTATAGTGCTACGGGCTCGGTCAAGGGCATCAGGAAAGCCTATCGCAAGAATGCCCGTTGGAGATTTAACCAGTTCAACGCTGATACCCAATTTATTCAAAATGCTTTGAAAATCGCTGATGGAATCTTCAGAAATATCTACGAATTCATAAAGCATACTCTGCTGAGCTGTTTGAGTTGCAGAGCTTGTTTTCGCATATCCTGATTGTATCTGATTTAATAGGCTCTGGGCTTTCAATACATTGTCTCTGCTGCCGACAATTATATATTTGTTTTCAACCGGCAGGATATTCACGCTTATGCCAAGATTATCGAAAAGCCCTATCAGTTCTTGAACAGGTGGTATGTTCTCTACTGTTGAATAATAAGGGCTTTCTATTTCTCGAAGGCGTTTCACTTCATCTGTTATGCTCTCTGTGACATTTCTTGTGGCTATCACATAATAACCCGCATCTGCTGTGATTACCTTTACAGATGAAAACACTTCTTCACCGAGAAAGTCCTGGAAATACGTTTTAAACTTTTCCACATCCCAGCCCGGAATTGCGGAAATAAACACAGATGTGCGTTGCCCTGTTGTTTCGGAAGCCTTTAATCTCCCCTCGATTCCAGGCCGGATTTTTGATATAAAGCCCTTTACACGGTCGATATCTTCCTTGCTTCCTCTGACGATAAGCAGTTCGGCCGAATTTATATAGGTATAGTCAACCTGTTCTTTGAACATGGCATCGAGTAACTGATCTATTCCACCTTCATAAACAGAAACAGGGAGTTCGATAAACTCTTCAAGGGCGTCACTGAAAAGCTCCCTTTCATAACGACCCAGCTCTTCAAGAACGCTTTTCAAGACAGCCGAAGGCGCTTCGATATAGACCAGCCTGCCGGCTATGGACTCCACAGCGTAATCTTCGGGGTCAAACCCCTTTTTCTGAAAGGCCTTTTGCAAGAAACTCTGAACAACGTCGAAATCTTTTGATGATTTCAGCTGAATGAACTTCCCCTCTACATTATCGGGTGTTCCACCGCTGAACTCGGATATGAGATATTCAGCTACATCGATATTCCTTTTGATCCCCTTGATAATGTAGCCGCCTCTCTCCCCGAGAACTTCTATCTTAACCGAAGTCAGATTTTGAACGTGTTCCACTATCAAAGGATCAATGTATTTTGCCTGGATAATCCTGTAACCAATACTCTGAGCCTTTATGCTGATATCTGAAACAATTTCCTTCAAAAGTTCGATGTAGGCTTCCGGAATTCTGAAAGTCACTTTGCCTAACGTTTCAAAGGTTCTGTCGACATGAATCAATTCTTCCGGTATGTAACCCTTTAGCAATTCGACTATCGAATCGACGAGACTTACAGTACCAGCAGGAAGTTGCGTACTTGTGGCAGTTTCAGAGGTTTTTATCGCTATAGCATTATCCTTGGTCAAAACATCTTCGACAATCCGGAAATTCTCCGGCAAAGTTACCGTCAACTCTTTCAACATCGATTTCTCTGCTTCTGATTTTTTCGTTCCCGCATAGTTATCAAGGTATTCTTTAAGTCTCTCAACATTTCTTTTGTCACCAGCCAGTACAAAGCGATTCAACTCAGGAACCGATGTAATGGAGATTTTTCCATCAAAAAGCGCATCGTTGACCTTTTGGGCTATGTCGAGGAAATTGTTGAACAATTCCTTTAAGCTTTCTTCGACAACATACTCGGCTTTTACATAAGCGGAAGTGAGCAACCGGGAAATCAACATATGGGTTTCAAGATCACCAAAGGCGAGTATGGTGGATTCATTTGGTATATATTCAAGGAAAGCACTGACAGGCAATGCGGCCCTCAGTGTTTCAAGGTCGACTCCCTGTTCGATATCAACGCCTGTATATATCTTCCAGAAAGCATTGACAACTTTTTTGACCTCATCAGGGGTTCCGATGTAGAGAGTTCCGTCGGTGAAATATGCATAAGAAATTTCGTCTCCCAGAGATATAAAGATATTGCGGATAACATCTTCTGGATAAGTAGCGGTAAAGCCTATATTAAGCTGAAGATCTTTCACAGAAGGCGTAATGACATAAGAAAGGTCGAGAATTTCATCGCTCATGAGATATGCAATGGCTGATCCAAGTTTCATACCGAAGGTACTGAACCTATCAACAGTAACTTTTATGTTCGAACGCCAGAATCTTAGGGTTATGGAGTTTTCCTGCACAAGGATATCAGGCTCCTTTTTGGCTGGAACCAGAAGTGCCACGCTAATGGTGTACCTATCTCCAAGGTCGCGTGTCCAGAGACCTTCAACAGGTCCTGCTCTTAAGGGCAAATCCATGTTCTTTCCTTTCACGCCGTGAAGCGTTAAGGAGTAAATCGTTTTAGATGGGTTAGCTTCAAATTCATAATCAAATTCAGAAATGGTGCTCGTAAAGGTAAGTGCTATAAACGTCGATTGCTCATCCATGGAAGGAACGAGCGTCTTCAATGAATTTGGAAATAAAAGCACCGCGGCTGAAAGAACTAACAACATTACTAAGATTTTTTTCACTGGAATCACCCCGATCGATCTCTATTTTTTTTCTTCATAATTTCTTGCAATGGCAAAATCATTGGTATCCAGATCGTTAAGAAGCACAGCAAATTCTGTTATTCCATAAACCAGATATCTTGAAATATTGTCTCCTACACGGACCAATTTTTCGCCTTCTCCTGTTTCCAGAACAGCATATTCCACATTGTTTATTTTGAAATATCCCTTGTATGCAACAGTGGTTGCCTCAACACCGGCTTCCATCATCGATCTTATGACCAATGAAGAATCGGCCATCAAAGGCTGAAAATAGTCATTTATTTCAATGGGCTTTTCGAAATCGCTCAGATCGATATCGTGGCCAGAAGCCCCTTCTATATTGACTATGTTGATTTCCACAGGTTGAAGGACTACGTAAAACACGATGACAATTGCCAATATCGCAACTGAACTCACTACAAGCAGCAAAAATAGCTTTGCCATGTTATCCCCCTAAAAAAGGTTAGTTAACTCCACGTTCAAATTCAATTCTAACACAACGTTTGTGGGTAAATCAGTTTTCGGGACAATTGGAAAACCAAGGTTTGAACGAAGTTGTAGCTCTTTAATAAGAATCCTGGGATCGTTGAGCAATGCTTCGAGTATCAGCCTTACATCTTCAACAGATCCCTTTATTTTAATCCCCTCGTATAAGCCCGGTTCATTCTTTATTTCCAGGGCATTCATGAGAAGGTTCAGATTTCCCTTTTTTCTTAATGTCCCTATTACCGCATCTTTCGATCTTCTAAGAGCGTTTACGCTGTAATAAGTTCTCTCAAGTTCGTCCAGTTCGTTCAATAGCAAGGATAGGTCGTTGAAGTTTTTATACAGGGGCCATCCGACAAAAACAAAAGAACTGATGATAAAGGCACCAATAACTACTGCCCAGAAAAGCGTTCTTGGAATTCCTTTTTTTGTTAAAAAGCCCTGTTTCCTGGCCAGTTTCTTTTTGTAATTCTGGGAGACATAGACTACCGGGCCCTTTTCAATACCCGTTCTCCCGGATGATTGCGATTCCGATTCAAGCCTTTCAAAAAAATCCTCTAATTCTTTATTGTTTTTCTCGTCCATACTATTCACCCGATTCGAGTTTTATCAAGCTGAGCTTGTAAATGTCTGAGAAATCCATCGCTCCTATTTTCGACAGCAAATATCCTTCTGAATTTTCAAATGAAGTTTCCTGAACCTGCTCCATATCATATATGAGATAATAAAGCGCACTGCTTTTTTCCGAACTATATTCGATCTTTGTAATAAGCTTTTTTTCAGCTGTTGAGCTTTCTAAAATTTCCTGCAAGTCTTTGAAGAATTTCAGCTCTTTACGTTTTTCCATAAGATATTTGTCCAGCTCTTTTAACTGCCTTGTGAGTTTTGCCTGTTCAATTATCAGTTCGCTTTTCTTGTCAGAAATGGTCCTGGCATCAATCCCGGGCACCCCTTGAAGGGAAAGGTTCAATTGCTCAAAGAGGGGGCTCTTGATAATTTCCAGTTGTCTCATCCTGCTTCGGAAGACATTCATAACCAGCATGTTTCCAAGCAAAGCTATTATCAGAACAAAAGCCAGAAAGATGACAAGATATAATAATCTAACTTTCCGCTTTTTTGAGTGTAAGTTTACCATTACCAAGAAATTCACCACCCATCTTCAGCATTCCAAGGCTATTGAGGGAAACAGGTAAATCACGAGCCTCAATGGGTAAGTCGTGGACTGCTGATCCCTCCAGCAAGTTTTCGAAGGTCTTCTTGTAAATCGCCGTAGACAGACCGGATTGAGCTACTACAAAGAATTTTTTGAAAGATAGTTCGTCAGCTGAAACGGTATTTGGCGAATTGGAAAGCGTATTAGTAATATACATTCTCAATTGATAATTGATCATATTCCTTAACGTATTTGAGGCTTCTTCAACAAAAGCCTGGTCAATCATATCGCTGAATTGAATGAAGTCCTTTTTCATTTTTTCTTCTGGGTAGCTTTCATCAGTCGAAATAGCCGAAAGAAGAGATCCAAATCCTTCTGTCACATGATTCGTTGCGACAATCTCTCCAAATTTGATAGCCATGAGTATAGAGTAATCTAAATCTGCAAAGAAGAGAAAGGAGAACCCCTCAAAGAGTTTTTTCTTCACCAGGCTGAATAACGGAAAGGGTTTTACCGTTATTATATCGGGCTCAGGGAAACCTCTCTTTGAGAGTTTATCCAGGAACTCGCTAAGATATTTTTGCCTTGTAATGGCAAAGCTCGGTGTAATGCCTTCGTTTATGGCCTTCAAACTATTCAGAGGTTTTACGATTACTTCATCCGGGGAAAGGGAAAATTGTGTGGCGGTCTTAAAATTAGCAACCCTCAAAAGATTCTTGTAATCCTTCACCATTGGCACTTCGATATGCTGGAATACCACATTCTCAGGTGAAATTGCCACCACAAAAACCTCATCTATGGGTAGCGTGTTGTGCTTAAAAAATTCTCTGGAAGCCTCTTCCAGAGCGTTCTTTCCAAAATGCAACGCGCTGAATACAGGCGTGATGCCCCGTCTTGAAATAATTGCCCTTACGATTTCAACGTATGAGGAATCAAAATTCAGCACCGTTATGAAATTATCAAACAACATAATCCCCCCGCTTAATAACTCAAATTCCCCGTAACAGGCAAAATCGACATTGTGGAGCCGTCAGTAAAAGTAAAGATCGTTGACCCCAGCTCAACAAAGAAACTCCCCTTCTCGGTAAAGCCGGCAATTAAAAGCTCGTTTCTGTTAAATGGTAGCTTATCTATAAATTCACCAGTTGAAGCGATGATTTTCCTGTTACTGTAATACAATTTGATTCTGCGCGATTCCACAATCGCAGATTGTCGGATCTTTTCCAAAAAGGCATCTATTTTGAATTTTGCAGCTCTAATCCTAAAATTCTCTGCGAGTAAGGTAGTGGCTACCGTAAATACCGCTATGCTCAATGAAAAAACGAGAAGATAAACGAGCAATTCAGCGATTGTCACCAGTGTCAACCCCCAACACTCTGCTCCAGGGTGAAAATGGTGTTGTACATGGTATATGCAAGAAATCCGATAAAGCCACCGATAAAAATGATCATAAGAGGTTCAACAAGAGAAACCAGCTTTTTCAATGCAGTGGAGACCTGAGCATGGTAAAACTCAGATACCTTGAACATCACTTCGTCGAGTTTTCCTGTCTCTTCCCCTGTGTTTATCATACTAACAACAATGGAAGGAAATATCCTCTGCTTTTCTATAGCATTCTTTATTGTTTCTCCAGTTTTGATATCTTCAATTGCCAAAGTCATTCCACGGATTATCTTGGTACTTTCCGATACTTCAGCGGAAAGTTGTAGAGCAGTGGGCAGGTCAACGCCACTCGCAACCAGAACTGCAAGAGTTCTGCTGAAGCGTTCGAGCGCTGACATTTCCCTTAATTTTCTCACAGGCGGGAGTAAAGATCCCAAAAAATCTTTCAGTAGCCTGCCGTATTTTGTCTTCATGAAAATCTTAAAACCTGCAAAAGCGCCCACTAACGTTAGAATGACAGCCAGCCAGTGGTTTTTTAAAAGTTTGTTTGCAGATACTAAAAGCCCCATCACGCCAGTAGGTGTGAAATTACCTCCGAAGGCACTTATCAGGTTGGGAAGGATAAAGAGCACTATAACGCTCACTATACCAACTGCAAAGGCCATCATGAAGAGAGGGTAAGACATAGCGGATTTCACCTGATTTTCCAGATCGACCATGCTTTCATAGAAGTCCGAAATTCTCTGAAGAGTTTCATCAAGCACACCGCCTGCCTCGCCTGCTTTGACAAGATTTATAAAAAGGGAATCAAAAACTCGAGATCTTTCCAGGGCTTCACTGAGAGTCATTCCGCCTTCAATTGCGAGCACCACTTCAATTATCTTCTTTCTGAACCGGTTACTAAAAACCGTCTGGACTGAAAGTACCTGCAATGCATCTCTTATACGCACGCCGGATGCAATCATAGTAGAAAGCTGCCTTGAAAAAAGGCTTATCTCCTTTGTTGAAATGGGGAAAAATGTTTTACCCGCTCCTCCAGTGGCCGTCTTCGAAAGAGGCTTAATTGAAGTTACTATAAATCCTTGCCTGTTGAGGAGCTCAAGGGCTTCGAGCTTTGAACTCGCTGAAATCTTCCCCTTTTCGCTTTTTCCAGAAGAGTTGATCACTTCATACCTGAATTCAGGCACTACCATCACCTCTTGTAGCTAAAAGACACGTAACATAAGCTTGAATGGAATTCGCAAAGAAACCATTGCCCGATTTCGGCTTTAAGTTGAACTTCGATCTTTCTATGCCAAGCGCTTTTGCTATGCTTTCGGTGATTTTTTCAAGATAAGGTAAAAGCCTTATTTTTTCTACTATCACAACGCTATCTATATTCACGATTTCAAAATCACCACTCAATATTTCCGAACACAGATATTCCAGAAATTCGAGACTTCTTCTATTCAAATTTTCGAAATTTTCTGGAAAAAACATCCCGATGTTCCCCTTGCCAGATGCTCCAAGCACGGCATCTACAATCGCGTGAACCAAAGCATCGCCATCGGAATGTCCTTCAGCGTAATAGAGGTCAGAGACCTTAATGCCGCCAACATACAATCCCTTATTTCCCTGCTTTAGCGGATGGATATCGTATCCAATACCTGTCCGATACATCTCAAATCAACCTGATCGGCATTATGATATACAGATATCCTTCCACATCAACGGGATTCATTTGAAGAGGGCTGTTCGAATCAACAAAATTCAGTTCCACTTCTTCTGTGTCGATTTTTTTAATGGAATCTGCCAGAAACCTCGGGTTGAAGGCTATGAGAATGTCATCTCCCTCTTTCTTGACATCGAATTCCTCAGTAGATTCGCCGTGTTCGGGGCTCTTGGCTATAAGTTTGATGCTCTGGTCCTTCAATTCTATTTTGACAGATTCACTTCCCAATCTCGCGGCAATTGATGCTCTGCGCACAGCATCACTGAGCACAACGGTGTTTGCTATTACTCTTGTTTTGAAAGCCTTTGGCAGAACTTTTCGATAATCGGGGAATTCTGCATCCACAACTCTGGCAATCATTTCTATGCCATCAAAGTAAAATCCCACTTTAGCTCCATCATAGACTATCCTGAGATCATCCGAGAGAGCTGTTTTGATACTTGATTGAAGATCTTTCATGCTTTTTAGTGTGAGAAGGAATCTATCCTCAATATCCGTTTCGATTTTCTCCTCAGCAAGAGCAAGTCTGAATCCATCAGCAGCGACCAACCTGAGATATCCACCTTGAATCTCCCAGTATACTCCGTTCAGGTTTCTCATGAACTCATCCTTTGCGGCACAAAAGATGACACGGTCTATCATTAATTCAAGAACAGTTACAGATGTCTCTATTTCTATACCACCGTGCGTGGGTTCAATTTCAGGGAACTGGTCTGGGGAAATTGTTGGAAGCACAAATTTACTCTTTTCCATTCTCACAATCAAATTGTTATCCTGAAGTTCAAAAATAATTTCACCTGAGGGAAGATTTCTTATGACTTCAAGGATGACCTTCGCTTCTACCACAAAAGCGCCTTCGCCATCTATATGCACAGGTGTCGTGACCGCTTTTATAGCGGTTTCAAGATCTGTGGCAAGCAATTCAATCTTTCCTTCGGCGGTTGTCCTAAAAAGAACACCGGAAAGCACTGGTTTCACGCTTTTTTGAGCGACGGCGTTGGCAACTGATTCAAGCCGGCTGAATATCTCTCCTCTTTCAATGGAAAATCTCATCAGGCCACCTCCTGCACTTGTCTTTCTTTATATTTTACCGCATTTTACCATATAATATGAAATGGTGGTGATTATGAATATTGTAAAATTCGAAAAAGTATCAGATTCCAGAGAAGCTATTATGCTTCAAAAGCAGCTTAAATCCCAGCTGATATTGGATCTTCCTAAAGCCTTTGAATTGAGAACAGTCGCGGGTGTAGATGTATCTTTTCCAGAACCGGGAATGGGGCTTTGTGTAATAATTGTGCTCTCTGCCACCACCCTTGAAATCATTGAACTTGCCCATCACTTTATGAAAGTGGAATTCCCATACATTTCCGGTCTTCTTTCTTTCAGGGAAGGGCCTATATTCCTGGAAACACATGCCAAAATAAATAGCCAACCCGACCTATATTTCTTCGATGGACAGGGAACAGCCCACCCGAGAGGTCTGGGTCTGGCTTCACACATGGGCTTGCTTCTGGGGAAACCCAGTGTCGGGATAGCCAAATCTCATCTGTTCGGAAGTTACGAAAACCCCGGGCTTGATAAAGGTCAATGGTCTCCAATAAAGGATCACACAGGGAATATAATAGGAGCTGTTCTTAGAACGCGTACAGGGAAAAAGCCTGTTTTTGTTTCGCCGGGGCATTTGATAGATATAAAGCACTCAATCGAGCTAACGCTGAAATTCACTACGAAGTACCGCATCCCTGAGCCAACCAGGTTGGCACATATCTGGACCCAAAAATTGAAAAGGACTATCTCAATCTGAAATACACAATGGATGCTGCACCTTTGATGCCAGCATCTTCAACGAGTTCGCTTAAAGCAATCTCAAAAGTGTCCCAAAAAGATTCCATTACATAGCTTTTGATCTTTTTTTCAATTTTTTCAAGAAGATAGTTTCCTGCTCGGCTTACGCCGCCACCGATAATAACAACGTTGGGATTGAAAATGTGAACAAATCCAGCAATGCCAACAGCGAGAGCTCTGGTTGCTCTCTCGACCACCAGCTCTGCCAATTCATCACCGGATTTCGCTGAATCAAAAACGGCTTTGGCGGTAATTTCTTCATTGGCAAAAACACTGGAACGCGGATACCTTTTCCTGTATTCAATAACCAGCCTTACAATAGAGGTCGCTGAGGCCAGTGCTTCAAGGCAACCATGAGAACCACAACCACAAAGAGGGCCGTCGGGTTCAATTATCACATGTCCCAGTTCGCCGCCAAAACCTTTACTTCCCGTTATCAACTCCCCGCGTGAGATAACACCTCCGCCAACACCGGTACCCAGAGTCAATGCAACTATGTTAGGAGCTCCTTTGAATTTTCCAAAGGCCCATTCTCCGAGGGCAAAAGCGTTGGCATCATTTTCAATGTAAGCCTTAAAGCCTGTCAACTCTTCGAGTTTTTCCGCGAGGGGAACGTTTTTCCAATCCTGAAAGTTAGGTGAAAAAATGACAACTCCTTTTTCGCGGTCTATTGACCCGGGAGAGCCAACTCCGATTCCCAAAATATCGTTCCTCATGCCTTTTTCATCAACTAATTCATTGACTTTTTGAGCAATTCTCCTTATTACATCGTTACTTCCCTTTGAAACCTGCGTTGGAATGATCGCTTTTTCAACAATATGGCCATCATGATCTATGATCCCGATTTTTGTTTCTGTTCCACCGAGATCGATTCCTACCACGTAACTGCTCATTTCAAGCCCCTTTCAATATCTATTTTTGTGCATATCGATTAAATCCAAAAATTCTTCGTTATCCGAAGTTGAACGCAGTTTTTCCATAATGGTGGTCAATCCTTCTTCTTCACCGAGAGAAGAGACCATACGACGTAATATCCAGACCTTTTTGAGAATTTCCGTAGGTAGCAAAAGTTCTTCCTTTCTTGTTCCAGAGAGATTTAGATTTATCGCCGGGAAAATTCGCTTGTTTGCCAATTGTCTTGACAATACCAATTCCATGTTGCCAGTCCCTTTGAACTCTTCAAAAATTACCTCATCCATCTTGCTCCCGGTTTCAACAAGAGCTGTTGAGATTATCGTAAGGCTTCCGCCCTCTTCTATATTTCGTGCTGCTCCAAAGAAATATTTCGGTTTATAGAGCGCTGAGGGATCTACGCCCCCGCTGAGTAATTTGCCACTTGGGGGAACATACAGGTTATAGGCTCTTGCCAGCCTTGTAATACTATCCAGAAGCACCACGACATCATAACCGAATTCGACCATCCTCTTTGACATTTCAATGGTCATTTCAGCTACTCTAATCTGCTTCTCAGGGTGCATATCGAAGGGAGCGGCTATCACATAGGCATCAGTTGATCTCCTGAGATCGGTTACTTCTTCAGGCCTTTCATCAATCAGGAGAATAATCCTCACCGTTTCCGGGTGATTGCTAGCGATACCATTTGCTATTTCTTTGAGAAGAGTTGTTTTCCCGGCTTTTGGCGGCGCGACTATAAGCCCCCTCTGACCTTTGCCAACCGGAGAAAAAAGATCAATTATCCTCGTGCTTACGATTTCCTTTTCAGTCTCAAGAATAAACCTCTCATTTGGATATATAGGGGTGAGGTTCTGGAAGCTTATCCTTTCAGAAGCCATATTGACGGGTTTCTGATTTATTGCTTCAATCCTCAGCAACGCAAAATATTTTTCGCCCTCTTTTGGCTTCCTTATTTGGCCTGCTACCCAATCTCCGGTGGTGAGATTGAATCTCCGTATCTGCGATTGGCTGACATAGATATCATTTGGGCTTGGCAAAAGGTTGTTTTCAAGGGTTCTGAGAAATCCATAGCCATTTTCAGTAACCTCAAGGATCCCGTGGTCGAAGAAATAGCCATAAGATTCCGTCTGAGCTTTGAGAATGGCAAAAATGAGCTCCTTTTTCGCCATCTGGGTATAGCCTGCGATTTCATATTTGCGTGCCAGTTTGTAGATTTCCCTGATGGGCATCTTCTGAAGTTGAGAAATATCAATTTCCACTTCACGGATGGTATCTTTTACCTTGTTGTTTTCTGCGGTTTCTGCTTGCGTTTCCTGGGAAGATGTCGGGGGTGTTTCTGACTGACTGGCAACGGGAGAAGTTTCCTCTTTTTCTGTCTTTTTCTTTTCATCGACAACCTTTGATTGCTCTGATGTTGATGTTGCTTGTTCGTTTTCAGCTGGTTCTGATGCTTTTTTTCTTCTGGGACTCAATTTAGTTGGCGCACAATTTTGCGCCATCCCTCCTTCCCTGAAATAAATTGGGGTAAGAACGTCTTGGAAAGAATTTCATTGTAGTAATTCATGTATAATATATCACTTTTAGCTGCTAAAAGCAAAAACAATCGAAGAGGAAAAATGGCTACCCGAAGGTAGCCATCAATTTTCTTCGGCATTCGCCTCTTTCTCGGGTTTTACAAGCTGGAGTATAGATACCTCTGCGGCATCTCCTCTGCGGTGTCCTACCTTGACTATTCTGGTGTAGCCACCGTTCCTGTCCAGATAGCCAACTGCTATCTCATCACAGATCTTCTTGACGAGTTTCCTGTCTCCAAAATGCCTGTTAATCTCTCTCCGCAACGCAACATTTCTTGACTTGAGTGTTAGAACCTCTGGATCTGCTTCGCCCTTTTCTGCGATTTGCCTAGCACAGAGAGCGGCTTCTTTGGCTTTTGTAATTATCGATTCAACAAAGGGCTTTACAACTTTTGCTTTTGTGGTTGTAGTCATAACAGTACCGTGTTCAAAGACCTCTCTGGCTAAATTTCTCATCAAAGCTACGCGCTGGCTATGAGGCCTGTTTAATTTTTTCTTATTATTTCTATGCCGCATGCTTAGACCTCCTCGATCATTCTTTCTTTAGCGTAAGATTGAATTTTTCCTTGAGCTGTTTCTTTACCTCTTCCATGGATTTCTCTCCAAAATTCCTGATTTTCAAGAGATCAGCTTCCGAACGATTGGTAAGATCTCCAATGGTATTTATTTTATCCCTTTTCAGACAGTTCAGGGATCTGACAGACAGCTCAAGCTCTTCTATCTTCCTGGAAAGGACGGAATCTGTTTCAGGTTCCTCTATGATGTCCTGTTGTTTTGGCTCTTCGGGCACGAGCAATTCAGTGTCCCCCAGGAAAGACTCTATGGTTTGTGGTTCCTGGCTGAGACTATTTGCAACAACCTCAAAGTGTTTGGTGAGAATATCGGTGGCTTTCAATAGAGCTTCTGAGGGCTTTATTGATTTCTTTGTCCACACTTCAAGTATTAATTTGTCGTAGTCCGTTCTTTTTCCTACACGAACATTTTCAGAAATGAAATTCACCTTCAAGACGGGACTAAAAATTCCATCTATGTATATCATCTCAACGTCCTGCTCCACTTCCATTTCTGATACAGGAACAAAGCCTTTGCCGATCTCCGCAAAGAGCTCCATGTAAACCTCTGCTTCTTCATTCAAAGTGGCGATATATTGTGTCGGGTTCACCACTTCCACACCCGTTGGTGTCCTGATGTCAGCCGCGGTAAGCACTCCAGGTCCTTTCTTATCGACCACGAGCTTCACGGGATCAGAAAATTCGAGAGCGGGTTTCAACTGCACTTTCTTCAAATTGAGGATTATTTCAAGAATGTCTTCCTTCACGCCCTCAATGACATCGTACTCATGATACTTATTTGGTATCTTCAACCTGGTTATTGCCATACTGGGAATCGAAGAGAGCAGAACCCTTCTAAGAGCGTTCCCGATAGTAACCGCGTAGCCCCTTTCCATAGGGGAAAGTATGAATTTTTCGTAATAACTGTTCGCATCTTCCTTACTCTCTTCAATCTTCAATGTTTTAGGCATTACAAATCCAATCATCTAAAGGCCCAGTATAGGGCTCACACCTCCTTTCAAGAAGGTAACATATACCTCCATTACTTCGAATAGAGCTCAATGATAGACTGCAGATCGACAGGGATTTCAACTTCTTCTCTGTTCGGGAATCTGACGAAGGTTCCCCTCGCTGCTTCAAAGTCGATTTCCAGCCATGGAGGTGTGGTTCTATCCTGCGCAGCTTCCATAGCTTCTTTCACAGGGACAATATCTTTGCTCTTTTCTTTGAGCTCGACAATGTCACCCGGTTTCAGGAGATAAGAAGCCTTATTGACTTTTCTCCCATTTACAAGCACATGGCCGTGGTTGACAAGCTGGCGCGCCTGTCTTCTGCTTGAGGCGAAACCCATTCTGAACACCGCATTGTCCAGTCTTGATTCAAGCAGCTTTATAAGAGCAGAGCCAGTTTCTTCCGCTTTTCTTGAAGCGATATCGAAATATCTTCTGAATTGTTTTTCCAATAACCCATACATCCTTTTGAGCGCCTGTTTTGATCTCAACTGCATACCGTATTGTGTCAGCTTTCTGGTGGCTGCTCCGTGCTGTCCCGGCGCGAAGGGTCTCTTCACCTGTGCGCACTTTGGGCTGAAACAGCGCTCGCCTTTAAGATAGAGCTTAAAGCCTTCGCGTCTGCAAATCTTACATACTGATCCGGTGTATCTGGCCATCCATTTCCCTCCTCAACTTATACTCTGCGTCTTCTTCTGGGCCTGCACCCATTGTGGGGGATTGGGGTAATGTCCTTAATTGAATCGATTGTTAATCCAGCAGCTTGAACAGTCCTGATAGCTGCTTCTCTTCCCGATCCAGGCCCTTTCACTTCAACGGATACTCTTGTGATACCCATTTTCAATGCCTCTTTGGCGATCTGGTCAGCTGCAAGCTGAGCTGCATAAGGTGTGGACTTTTTTGAACCAGAGTATCCAACAGTGCCTCCCGAACCCCAAAGGATTGTGTTTCCATCGGGATCCGTCAATGTAATGATAGTGTTGTTAAAGGTCGATTTTATGTGCATTACGGCTCGATCAATACTTAGCTTCTTTCTCTTTTTGGTGGTTGTTCTTTTCCTTTTGGCCATCTACGAACCTCCTTATTACTTCTTTTTGATTCTGCTGGCCCTGGGGCCTTTTCTTGTACGTGCATTCGAGTGCGTCTTCTGGCCTCTAACAGGAAGCCCGGCTCTGTGCCTTACACCCCGGTAGCAGTTGATTTCGATGAGCCTTTTGATGTTTCTGTCGAGCTCCTGTCTGAGTTCACCTTCCACCTTGTAATGGTCAGTGATATACTTGGAAATCTTACTTATTTCCTCGTCTGAGAGCTCTTTGACTCTCTTCTCGCCATTGATTTCTGTGCCTTGAAGTATTTCCTTTGCCCTGCTGGGACCAATTCCGTATATATAGGTCAATGCAACGTGTACTTTCTTGCTGTTGGGCAATTCAACACCAACAATACGTGCCATTCAGCGTTCCCTCCTTAACCCTGTCTCTGGTTATGTTTAGGGTTCTTTTCACAAATTACCCATACTCTACCTTTTCGTTTGATTACTTTACAATGTTCGCATCTTTTTTTGACTGATGCCCTGACTTTCATTTCTGTTCTCCTCCCTTGTTTATCTTTTTTCTGTATACAATTCTGCCTTTGTTTAAATCATAGATGGACACTTCTATAACAACGCGATCTCCAGGGATCAGTCTTATGAAATTCTTTCTCATTCTCCCTGAGATATGAGCAAGAATTACGTGCCCATTTTCAAGCTCTACCTTAAAAGTAGCGTTAGGCATCGACTCCAGTACTACACCTTCCATTTTTATGACATCGTTCTTATCAGCCATAAATACACCTCACAGCCTGGAAAGAATCCTTGATCCTTCCGCTTCGATAACAATCGTATGCTCAAAATGAGCCGCTTTGGTACCATCCTTTGTGACCACTGTCCACCCATCGGGAAGAACTGCGGTTTCAAAATGACCTTGAGAGATCATTGGCTCAATTGCCAGGGTCATGCCAGGCTGGATAACAATTCCGGTTCCTTTTACTCCATAATTGGGAATCTGTGGATCTTCATGAAGCCTTTTGCCAACTCCATGTCCTACATAGTCCCTGATTACGGAGAACCCTGCACTTTCAACAAAAGCCTGTATCGCATGGCCTATATCGCCTATGCGATTTCCCGGTTTAGCCTGTTCGATGCCAAGATCCAGCGATTTTTCGGTTACTTCCACAAGTTTTTTGCCCTCTTCGGTCTCGAAGTCGTCAACAACAAAGGTTCTGGCTGCATCGCCAAAGTAGCCGTCTTTCAAAACGCCACAGTCAACAGAAACCAGGTCCCCCCTTTTCAACACCTTTTCAGATGTGGGGAAACCATGGATAATCTCGTTGTTAACAGACACACAAAGACTATAGGGATAATTGTTATATCCCTTGAATGCGGGAATCGCGTTTCTTTTAAGTATATGCTCTGTGGCGATTCTCTCAAGATCATAAGCAGAAACTCCGTCAGTTATGAACCGACCTATCAATTCCAGTACTTCAGCTACGATTTTAGCAGAAAACTCAATTTTAAGAATTTCCTCTTTTGATTTCAGTCTGATCATATCACATATTCTCCAAAGATTCAAAGAGATCCTTCGTAACCTCTTCCAGAGTCCTTGATCCATCTATGGTTTTAAGGATCCCGGTTCTACGATAATATTCCAAAACCGGTGCTGTCTTTTCTGTGTATATTCGATATCTTTCCCTTACGGTGTGAGGTAAGTCGTCTTTTCTCTGAATGAGTTCAATTCCACAATCATCGCAAAGATTATCCTGCGCGGGTTTAAGAGTAAGTAAATTGTAAACCCTACCACAGGATGGGCAAACCCTTCTGCTGGATATTCTCCTGACAACCTCTTCCTCTGTGGAAGTTATCAACACAACGGCATCCAGGCTTTTGCCAAGTTCCTGCAGAATTTCATCTAATTTTTCTGCCTGAGCTACCGTTCGCGGATAACCATCCAGAATGAATCCCTTTAAGGCATCTCCTTTTTGGAGCCTTTCTCTTACGATCTCAAACATAAGCTCATCAGGAACAAGCAGGCCTTCCTCAAGAATGTGAGCGACCTTTTTTCCAAGGTCGGTGCCAGCAGCCACGGCTTCTCTCAACATATCGCCCGTTGATATGTGAGGAATGTTGAATTTATTAGAAATAACCTTTGCCTGCGTTCCTTTACCGGCTCCGGGAGGGCCCATCAATACCAGATTCATTCTGTCATCTCCTTCCACGCAATCTGCCTTTTTTAACGAACCCTTCATAGTGCCTTACTATGAGGTGGGATTCGATTTGCTGGAGGATATCAAGAGCGACACCTACTGCGATCAATGTGGATGTACCACCAATGACAATCTGTATTCCGATGAAGCTCTGGATTACAGAAGGCAGCAAAGCAATTATCACAAGGAAAACAGCGCCCATAAAAGTAACTCTTGTGAGAACTCTTGTTATATATTGTTCAGTTGGATAACCCGGTCTGATACCCGGGATAAATCCACCATAATTCTTTATGTTGTTGGAAACTTCCTTTACATCAAAAACCAGTGTACTGTAGAAATAAGTGAAGAAAAATACCATCGACCCGTATAGGATGAGATAAAGGGGCGATGAATATCCGAAGAGCCTCGATAGAATATTTCCCTGGGGCAACATGCTCCCGATCATCTGTGGCAGGGTCATAATAGCAGCTGCAAAGATTATGGGGATAACACCACCCTGATTGACCTTTATGGGAATGTGTGTTGAAACACCACCATATACCCTTCGGCCCGATACCCTTCTTGCATATTGAACATCGATTTTCCTCTCGCCAAGCTGGATGTAAATAACTCCGACGATAGTTGCAACGGAAATTGCGACTAACACAAGCCATTGAAGCGGTGTTAGGGCGACAGCTGCTTCGGCAATGTAAGTGGGGTATCTGGAAACAATACCCGCAAAAATCAAGACGGAAATACCATTGCCAATACCCTTCTCTGTAATCCTTTCACCCAGCCAGAG
Source organism: Kosmotoga arenicorallina S304 (assembly GCF_001636545.1). Lineage (GTDB taxonomy): Bacteria > Thermotogota > Thermotogae > Petrotogales > Kosmotogaceae > Kosmotoga_B > Kosmotoga_B arenicorallina. The sequence goes on from NZ_JFHK01000006.1 coordinate 18,621, forward strand.
CAGGAACATAGTACCGCCCATCAAAGAGACGGTGGCAAGTAGCACAAAGAGCATCCTGCTGGGGATTGCAATGATTCCCTGATTTGACAAAGCAAGAGAAAGCAGAAAAGCCTGCATAGCCGCAAGGAAGATGGTCAAATATCTCGTGTATTTCGCGTATTTCTTTCTTCCTTCTTCGCCTTCTCTGAGCATTTCCTTCAAGCTCGGTACAACAGATGTCAATAACTGGAGCATGATTGAGGCGTTAATATATGGCGTAACGCTCAAAGCGAAAAGAGAAAAATTCTTAAGCGCTCCACCGGTAAAAACGTCAAAAAATCCTATGAAACCGCCCGCAGCTCCGGTTGATATTCCGGAAAAGTAACTTGCCCATGCCTGGATATTGATGCCAGGTATGGGAATGTAAATCCCCAGCCTGAAAATGGCCAGGGCAAAAAAGGTAAAGATAATTCTGTCTCTGAGTTCAGGAATTTTAAAGGCGTTTCGAAGTGCTTTCCACACTTCAGATCACCTCGGCTTTTCCACCGGAAGCCTCTATCTTCTCCTTCGCTGAGGTGCTGAACGCATGCGCCTTGACTACCAAAGCCTTTGTGAGTTCGCCCCTGCCGAGAATTTTGAGACCGTCCTTGAGGTTTTTTATCACTTTCATCTGAAGGAGCACTTCTGGTGTGATTTCACTTCCGGCTTCAAATCTTTCTTCAAGCTGTGAGAGGTTCACAACAACGTATTCCTTCGAATTTCTATTTTTAAACCCTTTAATTGGTACTCTTCTGTAAAGAGGAGTTTGACCGCCCTCAAAGTACGGTTTCACTTTTCCTGTTCCTCTTCCCTGGCCCTTATGACCACGCGTGGCTGTTTTGCCTTTTCCTGAGCCGACACCTCTACCAACGCGCTTGCTTCTTTTCTTTGCTCCAGGAAGAGGTCCAAATTCCTTGTCGCCCAACATGAACGCCATTCAATCTACCCCCTTCAATCTTCTATTTCTTCAACACTCAGGAGATGTTCTATGCTTCTGATCATTCCCCTGATTTGCGGGCTATCTTCGTGTACTACTTCGCTGTTTACTTTCCCTAATCCGAGGGCCTTAACCGTTCGGCGCTGTCGATAACTGAAACCGATAACGCTTTTCTTCAACCTGATTTTGAGTTTCTTTGCCATCATTAACCCTCCTCAGAAACCCCATTGAAGACTTCCTTAACGGAGATGTCTCTGAGCTTCGCGTAGTCTTTGGGCGATTTGAGCTCTAAAAGGCCATTGAGTGTCGCCCGTGCCAGATTTACGATGTTGGTTGAGCCAAGAGCTTTTGTCAGGATGTTCTTCACACCTGCCAGTTCAACAACGGCTCTAACACCGGCACTTGCAATTATACCAGTTCCAGGCCCAGCGGGTTTCAACATAACCTTAGAAGCATCCTGATGCCCAACTACTTCATGGGGAATTGTGTCCTTTATTACGGGAACTTCAACAACGTTCTTCTTCGCGTTGATAAGCGCTTTCCTGATGGCTGTGGGTACTTCTCTTGCACTTCCTATACCGAGTCCTACTTTTCCAGCTTTGTTCCCAACAACAGCTGTCACTCTGAAAGAAAGGTTTTTTCCACCTGCCACGACTTTTGTAACTCTCTTTATCTGTACTATTCTTTCTTCGAATTCTTTTTCTTCGATACTTTTTTCGATGTTCTTAACCTCTGGCATCGACTGCACCTCCTCAGAACTTCAACCCGGCTTCTCTTGCTGCATCAGCCAGGGCCTTCACTCTACCATGAAACTTGAAGCCACCTCTGTCAAATACTATGCTGGAGATGCCCTTATCAAGAGCTCTTTTGGCTATGAGCTTTCCCACTTCTGCTGCGGCTTCTTTGTTCCAGGTCTTTTGAAGTTTTTCTCTCAATTCTTTGTCGATGGTTGAAGCGGAAACAATTGTCCTGCCAACTACATCATCTATGATTTGCGCATAGATATGCTTTTCGCTTCTGTAAACTGCAAGTCTTGGCCTTTCAGCTGTTCCGCTGATTTTGGCTCTAACACGCATATGGCGTTTCTTTCTCATTACTTTTCTATCTCTGCGTTTAATCACCTGCATCTGCCTCCCTTCAGGATTAGACTTTCTTACCAACCTTGGTTCTCACATACTCACCCTTGTATCTGATACCTTTTCCAGAGTAAACGATAGGTTCTCTCCAGCGGCGAATATTTGCAGCCACCTGCCCAACAAGGTACTTATTGATGCCTTTAACCACAATCGCGTTGGGCGCTGGAACCTCAAAGGTGATCCCTTCTGGTGGTTCTACTTCCACAGGGTGAGCAAAGCCCAGGTTCATAACGAGTTTCTTACCCTGAAGTTGGGCTCTGTAACCAACACCGATTATCTCCAGTTCTTTCTGATATCCCTGCGTTACACCAACAACCATATTCCTCACCAAAGACCAGTAAGTACCACAGAACATGGCAATTTTTCTGTGATCGCTTTTTCTTCTGACAATATCGGTGTTAGGCAAAACCCAAAGGCCGTCTTCGCGCATTTCAAACTTCACATATGGCAGAAAGCTCTCTTTGAGCTCGCCCTTGGGTCCTTTGACCGTAACTGTGTCTTCTGAAATTTTTATTTCAACACCCTTGGGGATTTCTATTGGCTTTTTAATCAACCTTGACATTCAAATCCCTCCTATTACCATACATAGCAAATGACTTCGCCGCCAACGCCAGCTTTTCTCGCGTCCTTGTCGGTGATGACACCATGAGAAGTGCTTACAATAGCAATTCCCATACCAGATTTCACCTTTGGCAGCTCGTCTTTGCCGACATAAATACGTCTTCCGGGCTTTGAAACCCTTACTATACCACTGATAACTCTTTGCCTGTTTCTTCTATCACCTTTGTACTTAAGAAACACCTTGAGAATTCCTTGCTTTCCGTCTTCAATGTATTTGTAGTCTTCGATATACCCTTCTTTTTTAAGAATATCCAAAACTGCGCGCTTCAAATTTGAAGCGGGTAGATCGACACTTTCCTTCATAGCAGCGTTAGCATTCCTGATTCTTGTGAGCATGTCGGCTATGGGGTCACTCCACATTTTACGTCCCTCCTCACCAGCTTGCCTTTTTTACACCGGGGAGTTTACCCTCAGAGGCGAGCTTTCTAAAACAAACCCTGCAGAGTCCGAATTCTCTATATACAGCCCTCGGTCTACCACAAAGATGGCATCTATTATACTTTCTGACTTTGAACTTGGGTTCTCTTTTCCACTTGGCAATCATTGATTTCTTCGCCATGTTCTACCTCCTTAACCCATTCTTTTAAAGGGCATTCCAAGAAGTTTCAGGAGTTCTCTTCCTTCTTCGTTTGTCTTGGCTGTTGTAACAATAATCACATCCATGCCCTGAATTCTCCTGACCTGGTCAGGTTTAAGTTCCGGGAAAATCAGCTGCTCAGGAAGCCCCAGAGCATAATTCCCGCGCCCGTCAAAGCTATCAGGATCGACACCCCTGAAGTCTCTGAGTTTTGGGAGAACTATATTGATCAGCTTGTAGAGGAAATTGTACATCCTTGCGCCTCTAAGCGTTACCTTGACTCCTAAAGGCATGCCCTCTCTGATTTTAAAATTAGCAATACTTCTTTTAGCCCTGGTAATAACAGGTTTCTGCCCAGCAATTGCATTGAGTTCCTTCGCATGTGTTTCGATGAGATCTGCGTTCTTAGAACCTTCACCGATACCCATGTTTACAACAATTTTGACAATCCTTGGCACCTGATGAATGTTCTTGTAATCAAAAGTTTTCATCATGGAAGGAACGACTTCTTTTTCATACTTCTCTTTTAACGGCACGTAGTTGTATGTCATTCACTATTCCTCCCCTGTCATACCTTGTCAATGATTTCTCCGCATTTCTTGCAAACGCGGACCTTTTCTCCACTTTCCAAAATGCGGTGTCCTACACGGGTTGGCTTATCGCAATTCGGGCAAACAAGCATAACTTTGCTGGCGTAGATGGGTGCTTCTCTTTCTATAATTCCACCTTCTCGATACTGGTTAGTGGGTCTCTGATGTCTCTTGGTGAAATTTACGCCCTGAACAATCACTTTGCCTTCTCTGGGGATTACCCGTAAGACTTTTCCTATTTTGCCCTTGTCTTTTCCAGAAATAACTTTTACATTATCTTCTTTCTTTATTCTCATCGCCATGTGCATCACTCCTCACCAAACCTCTTGAGCCAGGGAAGCTATTTTGGAAAAGCCCCTGTCCCTTATTTCGCGTGCAACAGGGCCGAAGACGCGTGTCCCCTTCGGTTGGTTTTGCTTGTCGATGATGACAGCTGCATTGTCGTCAAAGCGGATATAAGTTCCATCGGGTCTTCTTATCTCCTTTTTAGTCCTGACGACAACAGCCCTAACTATATCGCCCTTTTTGATGTCGGTATTGGGTACAGCTTCCCTTACAGAGGCAACGATTATATCACCAATGCTTCCGGCCTTTCTTTTGAATCCGCCGGATACCTGGATAACCTTTATGAGTTTCGCGCCGGAATTATCGGCAACTCTCAGATAAGATTCAAGCTGAATCATTCTACGTCACCTCCGGGGTTATTTTCAACGACCTCGGGAGTTTCGGTTTTTTCTTCGCCAAATTCGGTCTTCCTTACAATTCTTGTAACAACGAACTTTTTGGTTTTGCTGTATGGTTTGCTTTCTTCGATCTCAACCATATCGCCAATGTTGCAGATGTTTTCAGCATCGTGCGCATGGTACTTCTTTGAACGCTTTATGGTTTTTCCATAAAGGGGGTGAGCGAATATCCTTTCGACATTGACCACTACGGTCTTATCCATTTTATTGCTTACTACGGTTCCAATGAGTCTTTTCTTAGGCATAGCCGTTACCTCCTTATTCCGAGCTCGCGACCGCGGAGGATTGTTTTGATCCTTGCAATATCTCTCTTTACGAGCGTTATCTGAGAGTGGTTCTGCAATTTGTTCATTTCAAGCTGAAATCTCAAATCCAGGAGTTTTCTCTTCAGGTCATCAAGCATCTGCTTGAGCTCTTCATCAGTGTATTTCTGAAGTTCAACAGCCTTCATTAGAGCTCACCTCCTATATGGTACTTCGGAACTATTTTAGTTCGAATCGGAAGCTTGGTTGCTGCGTAGGCCAGCGCCTCCTTTGCCAGTTCGTCGCTAACTCCAGCGATCTCGAACATTATTCTCCCGGGCTTGACGACGGATACCCAACCTTCAACGTCGCCCTTTCCTTTACCCATTCTTACTCCTATGCCTTTTGAGGTGATGGGTTTATCCGGGAAGATTCTTATCCAGACTTTACCGTTTCTTTTGAGTGTCCTCATAATAGCAATACGACATGCTTCTATTTGTTGTGCAGTAATCCAGTGGGGTTCAAGGGCTTTCAGGCCCCAGTCTCCAAAGTGTACCAGCGTCCCTCCTTTGGCTTTTCCCCTCATCTTGCCTCTCTGCTGTTTCCTGTATTTTACTCTCTTGGGCATCAACATTACGAAATACCTCCCCTCTTGGGTTCAAGCTCAGTTCCTGATGTCGCCTTTGTATATCCAGACCTTGACACCGATTATGCCCATTTTGGTCATGGCAGTGGTGTACCCGTAATCGATGTCAGACCTCAACGTCTGGAGAGGAAGTCTTCCTTCAAGGTACCATTCGGTTCTCGCAATATCAGCACCATTGAGCCTTCCGGAAACCATTATTTTAATGCCTTTGGCACCTTTTCTCATGGCAGTGAATATGGCACGCTTCATGGCCCTTTTGTAGGAAGCTCTCTTTTCAATTCTTGCGGCAATATCTTCAGCTACTAGTATCGCATCTATCTCGGGTGTTTTGACTTCCTCTATGTTAAGCTGAAATTGCCGTGTGATCAATTTTTCGAGTTTTGATCTTAGGGCTTTGACCTCAACACCTTTTCTACCAATGATCACACCGGGCCTGGCACATTTGATTGTGATTGATACTTTGCCAGTTTCCGGGCGTTCTATGTAAATATCGGAAACACCAGCTGCGTGATAGTTTTTCTTGATAAATTCACGAATTTTAACGTCTTCAACAAGATATTCCTTGTAGTTCTTTTCATTAATCCAGCGAGCTTTCCAGTCCTTGGTTATACCAAGTCTGAAACCATAAGGATGTACTTTCTGACCCACTTAGTTGTCACCTCGCTCCTGAGGAATTGTAAGTTCCTTTTCCTTTTCGCGGTCTTTAACTACGAGCCTGATGTGGCTGAACCTCTTCAACAGAATGTCCGCCCTGCCCCTTCCGCGGGTCCAGAGCCTTTTCATTCTTGGGCCATCTTCGACAACAGCTTCGCTCACGTAGAGGTTGTCAACATCGAGGCCGAAGTTATTCTCCGCATTTGCGACCGCAGATCTTAACACTTTATAGACAAGTCTTGCGGCCTTTTTAGGGGAGAATTCGAGAATCTGGAAGGCTTCTCCCACATTTTTGCCCCTTATCGCGTTAACGACGTCGCGGGCTTTTAGAGGGGAAATCCTCAAATATTTCGCAACTGCTCTGGCCTCTATCACCGGAGTGGAGGCTTTGCTTTCCTTTCGCTGTTTATGAAATACTGATCGTTTTGGTCTTGGCGTGTTTTCGGGCATTTTGAAATCCCTCCTCATTTAACTTGACCTTTTTTGGCTTTCTTATCAGCGTGTCCACCGAATCTCCGAGTAGGTGAAAACTCGCCGAGCCTGTGACCAATCATGTTTTCGGTAATATATACAGGAATATGCTTCATGCCATTGTATACCGCTATAGTATGACCGATCATTTCTGGAGTAATCATTGATGCTCTGCTCCAGGTTTTGATAGGTTTCTTTTCGCCCTTTTCGTTCATTTCTCTTATCTTTTTCATCAATTTCGGGTGTACATATGGACCCTTTTTCTGTGATCTAGACATTCACTGCACCCCCTGCTTAAATTTGGTTCCTGCGTTTAACTATGAGTTTGTCAGAAGGCTTCTTGCGTCTTCTGGTTTTATAACCTTTTGCGGGCATTCCCCATGGGCTTTGAGGAATATGACCTTTGGATTTACCTTCACCACCGCCCATAGGATGGTCTACGGGGTTCATGGTCATACCTCTAACGGTAGGTCTGACACCAAGCCATCTCTTTCTGCCAGCTTTACCGTGCACTTCGTTTGAATGCTCTTCATTTCCAACCATTCCGATGGTGGCCATGCACTTCACGATGACTTTTCTCAGCTCCCCGGAAGGCATTCTAAGGAGTGCGTATCTTCCCTCTTTCGCCATGAGCTGGGCATAAGTACCGGCTGATCTCGCAATTTGACCGCCTTTACCAGGTTGGAACTCTATGTTGTGAACAATTGTGCCAACGGGAATGTTTTCAAGTGGAAGAGCGTTTCCCGCCGCTATTTCGGCCTCTGGCCCATTCATTACAGTGTCTCCTACTTTTAGCCCTTTGGGTGCGAGGATGTATCTTCTCTCGCCGTCGGCGTATAGGAGCAATGCAATTCTCGCGGTTCTATTGGGATCGTATTCGATAGCTTCTACTCTGGCAGGTATGCCAAATTTATTTCTCTTGAAATCAATAATCCTGTACATTCTCTTGTGGCCGCCACCCTGGTGTCTGACTGTAACACGTCCATGATGGTTTCTACCTGCCTTTTTCTTCAAAGGCTCTATCAAGGATTTTTCAGGTTCTGTTTTTGTTACTTCGCTATAATCAGGCAGAAGGGAAAATCTTCTGCTGGGAGTAACTGGTTTAAATCTTCTAAGACCCATCTTTTACCACCTCACATCAGTGTTGGCCTTCGAGTTCTTTGATGCGATAGCCTTCTACGAGGGTTACCACAGCTTTTTTCCAGGAGCGGCTTCTTCCTTCAAGTATCCCTCTTCTCTTCGGTTTGCCTTTAACATTGAGCAAATTCACTTTTTCGACCTTTACGTTAAAGAGCTTTTCGACAGCTTCTCTCACATTGTATTTTGTAGCGCTTCGATGCACTTCGAAAACGTATTTGTTATTTTCACCAGCCATCACGGATTTTTCCGTTATGATAGGCCTGATTAAAATGTCGCTGAGAGTAAGTCTGGGATTTGCCATTACCCGAGCACCTCCTCGATCTTGCGGACAAGATCGACTGTTAACACGAGCTTCTCATGGTTGAGAATATCGTAAACGTTTAGACCATCTATGTTAGTCGATCTACCGTTTCCGGGATTGTCAGCTATGATCACCTTGATTTCGGGAATATTCTTTCCCGATAGTTTGACGTTCCTGTATTCCTCTTTTTTCCATGGAAGGACAAAGAGTGCCTTTGTGCCCTTTTCGAATCCAAGATTTGCGACGACATTCTTCATCTCTCTGGTTCTCGGGGTTTCAAATTTTATATCGTCGAGAACAACCAAATTGCCTTCCTGGTGTCTGAGGCTAAGCGCATATTTTAATGCGAGTTTCTTCATCTTTTTGTTGAGCTTCTTCGACCAATCTTTCGGTTTGGGGCCGTGGATAACGCCACCATGTCTCCACAAGGGGTTTCTCGTAGAACCCGTCCTTGCTCTTCCTGTGTGTTTCTGAACCCATGGCTTTCTTCCACCGCCAGAAACCTCTGCCCTTGTCTTTGTTGATGCTGTGCCCGCTCTTCTTGAAGACAATTGCATATCCACATAGCGATGCATCAGGTCGATTTTCTTTTTGTCGCTAATAACGTCATGCCCGAAAATCTCATCTTTAAGTTCAACGGTTCCCACGTTTTTTCCGTTAACGTCTAAGACGTTTAAATGGGCCATAGATATTCCTCCTTCCAAGCATCATCTTCGGGGCTTCTTCGCGCTCTTGATAATGACGAGCCCGCCCCTCGCTCCTGGGACTGCGCCATGCACGGCTATGATTCCATTTTCTGCATCGACTTTAACAACTTCCAGATTCTGAACAGTGACTCTCTCGTTGCCATAACGACCTGGCATTTTCTTGCCTTTCCAGATCTTCGCAGGTTCAGTGTGGTTACCCACAGAACCTAATTCTCTGTGAAACTTTGAACCATGAGAAGCTTCACCACCGCGGAAGTTCCATCTCTTCATGGCGCCGGTGAATCCTCTTCCTTTTGTCCATCCGGTGATATCAACGATCTCTCCTTCTGCGAACACACCGGCATCAATAATGTCCCCAACATTATATTCGTCGGGATTATTCACTCTGATTTCCTTCAATACACGGTGGGGTTTTACATTAGCCGCTTCAAACTTCTTTAAGAGGGGTTTTGTCAAAAGCTTTTCAGCCCTCTTTTGGGGAAGTTCTTCAAAACCAAGCTGGATTGCATCGTATTCACCAGCAGCGGCAGTTTTCTTCTGAATGACCGTGCAGGGACCGGCTTTAATAACGGTTACTCCAAGAGCTTCTCCATCCCTATAAACAGTGGTCATCCCAAGTTTTCTGCCAATTATACCTTTCATGTCTACACCTCCGAAAATAATCACAATTTGATTTCTACATCCACGCCAGCGGGAAGATCAATCTTCATCAGGGAATCGATTGTTTTAGGTGTTGGATCAACAATCTCTATTAGCCTTTTGTGAACAAGCTTTTCAAATTGCTCCCTTGCGTCTTTGTATTTGTGTGGTGCCGTAATAACTGTATACAGTGTTCTTTCTGTCGGCAGCGGCACAGGTCCAGAGACCTTGGCATTCGTGATTTTTACGGCCTCTACAATCTTTTTGGCCGACATATCCAAGAGTCTGTGGTCATAAGCCTTTAAGCGGATCCTGATCTTTTGTTTGGCCATGCCTCCAAGTTCCCTCCTTCTGATAATGGAAAGGAGAGGGGAGCTCCCCTCCCCTGAATATTACTCGATGATTTCGCTGACAACACCAGCGCCAACTGTTCTGCCACCTTCACGGACAGCAAATCTCATACCCTTTTCAATAGCAACAGGGTAAATGAGTTCAACAGTCATAACGACGTTATCGCCGGGGATAACCATTTCAACGCCTTCTGGAAGGTCAACGAGTTCTCCTGTAACATCAGCTGTTCTAATGTAGAACTGAGGTCTGTAACCCTTTGTGAATGGTGTATGTCTTCCGCCTTCTTCTTTCTTCAGAACGTAGATATTGGCCTTGAACTTCTTGTGAGGTGTGATTGAACCGGGTTTTGCAAGAACCTGTCCTCTCTTGACTTCGTCTTTGCCAACGCCTCTGAGAAGACAACCAACGTTATCGCCGGCAACGCCTTCATCAAGAAGTTTTCTGAACATTTCGACACCGGTTACAACGGTCTTCCTGACTTCATATGAAAGCCCAATGATTTCGACTTCGTCGCCAACATGGACAACGCCACGTTCAACTCTACCGGTAACGACAGTTCCTCTTCCGGTGATGGAGAAAATATCTTCGATGGGCATGAGGAATGGTTTGTCTGTATCTCTTTCAGGTTCTGGAACATAGTTGTCAACAGCGTCCATGAGTTCGTAAATTTTCTTTACCCATGGATCATCAGGGTTGTCAGCTTCAAGAGCCATAAGAGCGGATCCCTTGATGACAGGGACTTCGTCTCCGGGGAATTCGTAGTTGCTGAGAAGTTCTCTTACTTCTTCTTCAACGAGTTCAACGAGCTCTTCATCGTCTACCATATCGACTTTGTTGATGAAAACGACCATGGCAGGAACGTTAACCTGTCTTGCAAGAAGAACGTGCTCTCTTGTCTGAGGCATAACACCATCGGTAGCAGCCACAACAAGAATGGCTCCGTCCATCTGGGCAGCACCTGTGATCATGTTTTTGATGTAGTCGGCGTGTCCCGGACAGTCAATGTGAGCGTAGTGTCTCTTCTCAGTCTGGTATTCGACGTGAGTGACGTTGATTGTGATTCCTCTTGCCTTTTCTTCAGGAGCTTTGTCAATAGCATCAAAGGGTGTGAAATCTGCAAAGCCTTTGTAGGAAAGAGATTTTGTGATTGCCGCTGTCAGCGTTGTTTTACCATGGTCAATATGACCGATGGTACCAATGTTAAGATGGGGCTTCGTTCGTTCAAACTTTTCTTTCGCCATTTCTGTCCCTCCTCCATTACAATGAGTGGTGTAATTTATGAACCAAGGATTTTTTCCGCGATTTTCTCAGGTACTTCTGCGTAATGCGAAAACTGTATCACGTGCGTGGCACGTCCCTGAGATAGGGATCGAACCACAGTAGCATACCCAAAGAGTTCCGATAATGGAACATGGGCTTTAACAATTCTGAGCCCGGACTTGTTTTCGAACCCTTCAATACGAGCTCTTCTTGAATTCAAGTCGGCTATCAGATCACCGAGATATTCTTCCGGGCTTGTAAGTTCAACAAGCATAATGGGCTCCAGCAACACCGGACTGGCCTTTCGACATGCCTCTCTAAAAGCCATCGATGAAGCAATTTTGAATGCCATTTCTGATGAATCTACTTCATGGTATGAACCATCCAGCAAAGAAATTTTCAGGTTTACCATGGGATAGCCCGCAAGAACGCCGGACATGGCGGCTTCTTTTGCTCCGGCCTCAATAGCTGGAATGAATTCCTTTGGTATAACACCGCCTGCTGTCCTGTCTTCGAAGACCAATTGCTCTTTACAGGGTTCAACTTTCAATATCACGTGTCCATATTGTCCCTTTCCACCGGACTGCCTTATGTACTTCCCTTCTGCTTTGGCCTCTTCTTTGATAGTCTCCCGGTAAGATACCTGTGGATGGCCAACCCTCAAATTAGCGTTGAACTCCCTTTTTATTCGCTCCACAACGACTTCAAGATGAAGTTCACCCATGCCAGAAAGTATGGTCTCATTGGTTTCCGGATCAACAAAGGTCTTCAATGATGGATCTTCTTCTGTTAAAGCTTGCAAAGCCTTTGACAGCTTGGGAAGATCGTTTTTGCTGGCAGCTTCCACTGCAATTGAAATCACAGGTTCAGGGAATTCAATCTGTTCCAGCAATACCTTCCCGGCACCGTCCGCAACAAGCGTTTCTCCTGTCATCGTGTTCTTCAAACCGACAATGGCAACGATATCACCCGCTCTGATATAATCCACTTCTTCTCTCTGATTGGCATGCATGAAGAGCAGCCTTGAAACGCGCTCTTTGATGCCCTTATTGCAATTAAAGACATAACTTCCCTTGTTAAGGGAGCCTGAGTAAACTCTGACAAAAGTAACCTTACCAACATGAGGATCAACCATGATCTTAAAAGCCATGGCGACAAAGGGAGCCTTTTCCTCTGGCTCCACTTTTACTTCTGCTTGAGTATCCGGATCAATGCCTATGACAGGGGGCAGATCAATAGGTGCCGGCAAATAATCTACAATTGCATCAAGCAAAGGCTGGACACCCCTGTTTTTAAAGGCTGAACCGCACAGTACCGGTACTATTTCATTGGCAAGCGTTCCGGCTCGAATAGCTGCTTTCAGCCTATCTTCAGGTACTTCTTCGCCATTGAGATAGAGTTCCATTATTTCCTCATCGAATTCTGCTACATGGGTTATAAGATCTTCTCTTGATTCTTCGGCTTTTTCTATTAATTCGGCGGGAATTTCTTCGTAACCGTATTCCGTACCTTCGGGGTCGTACCATTTAATTGCCTTCATTTTAACCAGGTCAACGATGCCATCAAATTCGCTTTCTGCTCCTATGGGTATCTGTACAGGGATCGGATTCGCAAAAAGCCTATCAACCATACTCTGAACAGCGGCATCGAAATCCGCGCCAATCTTATCCATCTTGTTGATGAAAGCAATTCGCGGAACACGATATTTGTCAGCCTGGCGCCAAACAGTTTCCGATTGAGGCTCTACACCGGCCTGGGCATCAAAAACAGCAATGGCACCATCGAGTACTCTAAGAGACCTCTCAACTTCCACAGTAAAGTCAACGTGGCCGGGTGTATCAATAATATTTATTCTATGATCTCTCCAGAAACATGTTGTGGCAGCAGATGTTATGGTAATGCCACGTTCTTTTTCCTGATCCATCCAATCCATAGTGGCAGTACCATCATCCACGCTTCCAAGCTTGTATTTCTTTCCGGTGTAAAAGAGTATTCTCTCTGTAGTTGTGGTCTTACCGGCATCAATGTGTGCCATGATGCCAATATTTCTTACGGCATCTAACCTGGTGCGTCTTTCTTTCACAATTTACCTCCTAAGCGGTTACCATCTGAAGTGAGCGTATGCTTTACCCGCTTCGGCCATTCTGTGTACGTCTTCTCTCTTTTTAACGGCAGTCCCCGTGCCATTGTACGCATCTATTAATTCCATAGCGAGCTTTTCGCTCAGGGGTTTGCCTTTCTTCGCTCTGGAAGCATTAACAATCCAGCGAAGTGCGAGTGAAATAGCTCTGTGCTCAGGCACCTCAAAAGGAATCTGATAAGTAGCTCCTCCAACACGCCTTGGTCGAACCTCAAGAAGGGGTCTTACATTGTTAATAGCCTTCTTGAAAGCTTCCATTGGGGGCTGCTTTGTTCTTTCTGAAAGGTGTTCAATGGCCTCATAGACTATTTTTTCCGCTTTGCTCTTTTTTCCATCGATCATAATCCTATTTATCAACTTCGTTACAAGAACATCATTGTAAATTGGATCAGGAGCGACTTCTCTCTTTATTGCTCTTCTTCTTCTCATACAGGGCTACCTCCCTTACTTCTTCGGCCTTTTGGCACCGTATCTACTTCTGGACTGTTTTCTGTTGGCGACTCCTTCAGAGTCCAGTGTGCCTCTGATTATCTTGTATCTTACACCGGGAAGGTCCTTAACCCTTCCTCCCCTAACAAGCACAACAGAGTGCTCCTGAAGGTTGTGCCCTTCACCGGGGATGTAAGCGGTAACCTCTGTCCCGTTGGAAAGCCTTACCCTCGCAATTTTACGAAGAGCGGAATTAGGCTTTTTCGGGGTCATCGTGGAAACCCTGACACAAACACCGCGCTTCTGGGGATTGTTCTCCAGAGCGGGAGATTTGGACTTCTTTTTCACACTCTTTCTCGCGTGGCGCACTAACTGATTAATGGTCGGCATTAGCTTAAAATCCGCCTCCTTTCGACAGTATACCAAAGCCTATTTTACAATGCTGTCCTTACCCTGTCAATCTGAAGCACAGGTTAGCCGGGAGTCTTTACTAAAATTTACAGGATATTTACTTTACAAAAAGGGATAAAAGTTGAAGAAACCCAGATTTGTCGTTCAGTTCGCCGTTCTTATAAGACTCGTCGAGCTTTTGAAGTTCAACAAGTGAAGTTTTGATTTTCTTCAAACTGTAAAGGGTTACCAGATTGGGTCCTCCGGTTGTGCCCGAAAAAGCGAAGCCGGTGATTTTTGCGACTCGGCCCGCTTTGATACCAGTAATCTTCTCCAGCTTTAAGAGGGATTTCCAATCGCCAGCCAGATCACTGTTTGATTGATAAGCTTCTTTAATAAGCCCAAGATCGAAGAGGAGTTTGCTTAATGAGGAAAGAAGTTGCGGAAATACAATATTGCTTTCTTCAATTTCTCTCGTCACAGCACTTGCAGCAATACCTTTCAATATATTCATGGAGATTTCCTCTGATGTGGTGGTGCTCATGGCATAGCAATAAAACTCGATATCCTCAAGAGAGATCTTCTTGTTGAGAGCTTTGAGTTTTTTTAATTCCGAGAATAGAATCCATTCTTTCCCGCCGAACAATTCGAATAACCTTTCCACAGCCTTTTTCTCTACCTCGATTTCCAGCTTTGAAGCCAAATCGTTGATGAACCTTTCCCAACCCTTTTTATCCCAGGGCTTTGGAAGTTCAAAATTAATTATTTTTGAATTCTCCATTGGCTTGTCTTCAACAAAAAGCAAAAGCCCATCTCCCATTTTTTCTATGAGAGATGTGGCTGTTGCTCTCTCCTGCTTATTCCAATTTTTGAATTTTTTAAGCCATATTCCGTTATTCTTAGCAAACATCAAAGAGGTGGTGACTGCCCTTTCAAGCTTCGCGAACTTTTCGTCGTCATCCGGAAAAATAATTGTCGGGTTATTCGCTTTGCTCTTTACGAACAGTTCCTTGAGCAATTCAGAGTCACCAAGCAAAGAATATATCATCACTCTTCCTCCATGGAAAGCCAGACTTCGATTTCAGAACTCAAAGGTTCTCCAGCTTCAGGCCATTGTTCAACGACTCTGCCGGTACCATGAGTTATTACCCGTTCAATTCCGAGTAGATTACCTATTTCATAGACATCATGTAAAGTATACCCCATCAAATCGGGCATTTTCCAGTCGTAAATTTCTCGCTTAAGCTCTATTGGCTCAACATTCATTCCATAGATATTCTCCACGATCTCTGCAAATACAGGGCCTGAAACTGTTCCCCCATAAAATTCTCCTGCTCGCGGGTTGTCAATCATAATGAGTAACGAATATTTCGGGGATTCCACAGGGAAAAAGCCCCAAAACAGGGAATAATAATCGCTATAACTGTAACCGGATTCACCGGCTTTTTGCGCCGTACCGGTTTTGCCTCCAATCCTTATGCCTTCAACCTGTGCTCTGGTGCCGGTTCCGCTTGCTACAACAGATTCAAGCACCGGAACCATTTTCTTCACCAGAGTTTCAGAAAAAATTTGTGATTCTATTCTTCCCGGGATTTCCGTTATTTCAGTACCGTCTCCGATGGCCTTAACAAAAGAAGGAACCAGCAGATTTCCATCTGCTGCGTATGCATTTAGCGTTCTAAGCAGCTGAAAAGCCGTGACTCCTATTCCCTGACCGATAGCAAATTGAAAAGGAGATATTAGCGACCATTCGGAAGGTTTCTGGAAAAGCCCATTAATCTCACCAGCAAGATCAACACCGGTTTTTCTACCAAATCCAGCTTCTATAAGTTTTTCGTAGAATTCAGACTTTCCTATGTTGCTAAGAACTGCACTTGCAACCTGTGTCGTCGCAACATTACAAGAATTTCTAATTGCATCTTTGAAGGTTTCTATTCCATGCTTCTCCCCTTCGGTATCTCTTATGTATATATCCAGACCTTTCACCGGTTGAATTATTCCCTCGCAGAGAAACGTGGAATCCTCGGTTATCGACATTGTTTCAAGGGCTAAACCATAAATTATGGGTTTAATTGTTGAACCGGGTTCAAAAATACCCATTAATCCAACATCCCAATCATAAGTGTTGGTATAGGCAATGATTTTCCCGGTTCTGCTTTCCATAAGAACAGCTATACCACCATCTGCCTTGTTCTTTTTGACCGCTTTTTCGAGAATTTCATATACCATCTTTTGCATACCGAGATCTATCGAAAGGTAAACATCATTTCCATTTTCAGGTTTTGTTTTTATCGTACCAGTGAGCGTTTTTCTCACAAAGCCGTCTTTTTTCCCCTGTAACACATTGTTATAGGTTTTCTCAATACCGCTGAGGGGATTCCCGCTCGTATCAAGGCTTCCAATGATTTTTTCGAGCCCATATTCCTTGAGCGATAACCTTTCTGTATTCAATTCAATAGAAATGTATTTTCTGATTGCAGGGGTGATTTTTCTCATTATTTCGTCAAGGTTCTCTGATTTACCAAGTAACATGAAATAGGAATTAGAAGTGAGTTTATCCAGTACTTCCTCTCCTGGAAGGTTAAAGTATTCGTTGATATTTTTCAGAAGTAGCTCCAGCTCGCCCTCTGTTGCATTTCTCCTGACAAAATCAAGGTCAAGCCATGCTTCGTAAAGCAGTGAATCATACGCGAGAAGCCTGCCCCTGACATCATAAATAGAACCCCTGTGAGCAGGTATTCTGGTCATTTGAGTAACAACCGGAATATCAAGGTTCGCAAAAATTGCGTAATAGACAACCCTTCCGCTAAATATAGTGGTAATTAAGACTAGCAGTATGAATAGTGTTGAAACACGTCCTGTTAGTTTGCTTATTCGGGTTGCACCTCACTTATTTACTTTTCCGCTCTCACCCCAACCACAGTCTCCAGATATGAAATTTCCCTCGACAGGTCGTCGAGTTTTGATTCCATAACTGTTATTTTGGCCGCTTTTTCAATGGCCATCTCGTTGTAAAGATCTGTCTTGTTACCAAAATGGAGAGGTAAAACAATGGAGACCGTAGTAGCAAGAAAAATGATAATAATCTGAAGCACGGTAACAACAGGCCACACACCGCTCTGGGTGAGAACCATATCGCGGGTTTCTAACTTTGTTACCCTCCGCTTCGCTATAATGGATTGCACGAGACGTTCCTCCCTTCAGATCCGCTCCGCTGCCCTCAATTTTGCACTTCTCGCTCGAGGATTTTCTTTCACCTCACTATCAGACGGTATTATAGGCTTCTTTGTCAAAATTTTCAGCTCAATACCCTTCTTCTCCCTGAACGCAACTTTAACCGTCCTATCCTCCAGCGAATGAAAGGTGATCGCAACCACTCTTCCACCGGGGTTGAGATATTCAGGAATCTTCAAAAGAGTGCTCTTAATGACCTCCAGCTCATTGTTTACTTCAATCCTCAAAGCTTGAAAAGTTCTCGTAGCAAAATGTCTTTTTCTTCTGTGGCGTTCTTCAGGCGGTAAGGCTGATCGAATAGCCTCAACTAATTCGAAGGTTGTTTGGATGGGTCTCCGCTTCGCTATGCTCCGGGCTATCCGCCTGGAAAAACGCTTTTCATCGCCATACTCGAATAGGATTCTTGCGAGTTCCTGTTCCGAGTACCTATTTACTACATCCGCTGCTTTGACAGGGTTGTCAAGGTTCATTCTCATATCAAGGGGTTCGTCTACTTCGTAGCTAAATCCTCTTCCTTTTGCTTTGAGCTGGTAGGTAGAAACGCCAAGATCGAGTAAAAATCCGTCGACCTTGCTAATGCCCAACGATCCCAGAACAACGTCAAAATTCAGATAAGAAACATTGAACAAACTTACGTTTTCCTGAATATCCCGTAATTTTCGCTCCGCTAATGCTAAAACCTCAGCATCTACATCTAAGCCGATAACGCTAGATTTCGCCGAGGTTGCTTCAATAATAGCTCTGGTGTGCCCACCTTCGCCCAAAGTACAATCCACGTAAACTCCATCATCCCTTGTAAGCAAATAATGGAGCGCTTCGTGAACCATCACGCTCCGGTGGGACTCATGGTACTCTCTTGGCAATGTCATTCACTCCGCTCGTATAAAATATTATCACTTTTTACCCTGCAATGTCAAATTTTCTTTAAGATTTTTTTTGACTTCTAAAAAGCTCATCAAAAAGGCATCACAGAAAGGGAGATTATTCATCACTCTTTTCCACAGCAGCGAAGAAAAGTAATTCCTTCTCAATAAAGGCATCAAGATCCCCATCCATGACAGCCTGGATATCCCCGGTTTCGTGCAATGTCCTGTGATCCTTTACCATTGTGTAAGGTTGGAAAACATACGATCTTATCTGACTGCCCCAGGCAATTTCCTTTTGCTCGCCAAGTAATTTCATTTTCTCTCTTCTTTTTTTCTCGAGTTCAAGCTCAAAGAGTTTTGCCTTTAAAATTTTCATTGCGGTGGCTTTATTTTGATGCTGTGAGCGCTCATTCTGACAGGTCACAACGATCCCCGTGGGAAGATGAGTTATCCTCACAGCAGATTCCGTTCTGTTAACATGCTGACCACCTGCTCCGCCAGCCCTGTATGTGTCTATCCGCAATTCATCTGGTTGAATTTCTATTTCCAGGTCATCTTCCATTTCCGGCGAAACGCTTACCGATGCAAAAGAGGTATGCCTTCTATGGTTGGCATCGAAGGGGGAGATTCTTACAAGGCGGTGGACTCCTGACTCATATTTGAGTTTCCCGTATGCATATGGACCCACAATTTGAACCGTTGCGCTTTTTATTCCAGCTTCATCACCGGGTTGATGCTCTATAATGTTTACCTTGTAGTTACTCTTCTCAGCCCATCTGGTATACATGCGCAGGAGCATTGAAGCCCAATCCTGTGATTCAGTGCCTCCAGCTCCCGGATGTATGCTCAAAAAGGCGTTGTTCTGATCATACGGGGCGCTGAGCAATATGTTTAATTCAAATTCCCGAACCTTTCGCTCTGCATCTTTGATCAATTCTTCAACCTGTTCAGCGAAACTCTCATCTTCTTCAGCGAGCTCCACCGCAACTTCTATATTTTCAAATGTTTCTTGAGCCTCGTTGAGTAGCTGAAGTTGACTTCTCAAAGATTGCGCTTCCTGACCGAGTTTACCAGCAGCCTTTTGATCTGACCATATCGAAGGATCAGATAGCTTTTCCTCTATTTCTGTTAACCTTTTCTTTGTTTTCTCAATATCGATTGTAGAACTCATGGATTTGAACTTTTCTTTGAGCTCATTTATCCTCGAGTTGGTCTCATAACTAAGCATGGTACACCTCCAATAGCAATTACCTCTTTATCTTGAAACGTTTTCTGTAGGCACTCTTATGTGTACCTTTCTTTTCTGCTGTTTTGCTGGACACTGCAGAAAAATCAGAGTGGACATAATTAAGATTGTTTATTTCGCTCTTCGCTTTCTTTTCAACCTTTTCGCTATCGATTTTCACCAGGCGCGTAAGAACGGTTACAACATCATCATAAAGCCCATCTATCATATCCTGGAAAAGAGTGAAAGACTCCTTTTTGAATTCTATCACAGGATCCTTCTGACCGTAAGCTCGCAACCCGACAGAATCTTTAAGATGCTCAATAGCTTCAAGGTGCTTCCTCCACCGTTCGTCGATCATTCTCAACATGAGAAACTTGAATACTTTTGTAAATTCTTCGGCGAATTCCTCTTTTTTCTCGTTGTAAACCTTCAACAGGTTTTCCATGAGCCCATCTTTTAAGCTTGACATATTTTTTGCATTAACTGACTCAAGCAACTTTGCGGGGATGAAGGAGAATAGCTTCTTCAATTCTTCCTGTGTAGGCAACTCTTCCAGCTCATCCAGCCTTCTGGATATCACATCTTCGAAGATTTCTTTCACATGATCATCAAAATTTTCACCGCTGAGCAGCCAATCCCTGTGGGCATATATGGCACTTCTTTGCTTATCAACAACGGAATCCAGCTCATAAAGCCTTTTCCTTATAGAGAAATGAATCCCTTCTATTTTCTTCTGCGCAGAATTTATTATCCTGCTCAGTAAGGGATGCTCTATTGGCTCGCCCGGCTTCATCCTCAGGGTATTCATTACACTTCCTATTCGTTCACCGCCAAAAAGCCTTATAAGGTCGTCTTCCAGCGAGAGGAAGAATCTCGATTCGCCCGGATCGCCTTGCCTTCCCGAACGCCCGATGAGCTGATTATCAATTCTTCTGCTTTCGTGTCTTTCAGTTCCCAGGACATAAAGGCCACCCAGTTCGGTAACTCCTTCGCCAAGCTTTATGTCTGTCCCTCTGCCTGCCATATTGGTCGCGATAGTTATTGTTCCCTTTTCCCCGGCTTTTGCAACGATTTCCGCTTCGCGTTCGTGATGTTTAGCATTGAGAACTTCATGGGGAATGCCTTTCTTTCTTAACTTGCTGCTCAACAATTCGCTTTTTTCTATTGAAGTAGTCCCTACGAGCACAGGCTGTCCCTTTTTGTAGCGTTCCTCGATTTCCGAGACAATAGCTTCGTATTTCTCTTCAAGAGTTCTATATATCAAATCATCTCTGTCTTTTCTTATTACCGGTTTATTGGTGGGAATAACTACGACCTCAGCTCCATAAATAGAGATGAATTCGGCTTCTTCGGTAGCGGCTGTCCCGGTCATCCCGGCGATCTTCTCGTACATTTTGAAGTAGTTCTGGAAGGTTATCGTTGCAAAGGTCATGCTCTCTTCCCTGATCTTAACGTTTTCCTTAGCTTCTATCGCCTGATGCAGTCCTTCGCTGTACCGTCTTCCCGGCAGTAATCTGCCCGTGAATTCATCAACAATTATTACTTCGCCATCATTTATTATATAGTCAACATCTCTTTTGAACAGTGTTCGAGCTTTGAGTGCGTTGAGAAGGTGGAAGAGATATTTATAATTGTTGGGGTCATAGAGGTTCTCAATGTTCAGCAGCCTCTCCGCCTTTTCAATTCCTTTATCAGTAAGGCTAACCGTTCTTTCTTTTTCATTTACAGTAAAATCCTCATCTACCGTAAATCGCTTCGCTATGAATGCAAACTGGCGGTACATAGACGACGAATCAGATGAGGGGCCTGAAATTATCAGCGGGGTTCGGGCTTCATCTATTAATATACTGTCAGCTTCATCAACAATTACGTAGTGATGTCCGCGCTGCACCTTGTTTTCCAGATCATATACAAGATTGTCCCTTAGATAATCGAAGCCAAACTCGTTTGCCGTTCCATAGGTGATGTCGCACTGATAAGCGAGTTTTCTTGTTGAAGGTTCCATAGAAGATTGGATATATCCAACAGTGAGGCCAAGATATTCATATACTGGTCCCATCCAGTTAGCGTCACGCTTTGCGAGATAATCATTTACCGTAGCAAGATGTGCCCCTTTACCAGTTAAAGCATTCAAATACATAGGCATGGTCGCTACAAGGGTTTTACCTTCACCGGTTTTCATTTCGGCAATTTTACCTTCGTGCAATGCAATTGCACCCATAACCTGCACATCAAAGGGTCTCATACTCACTGTACGTTTCGCTGCTTCTCTTGCAAGAGCAAATGCCTCAGGCATCAAGGAATCTATGGGTTCTCCCCTTTTGAGCCTTTCCTTGAATTCCTCTGTTTTCTGTGGAAATTTCTCAGCAGGCAAGGATTCCATTTCTTTTGAAAGAGCGTTTATTTGCTTTGTTATAGCACTGTATTTTTTCAAAATTCTCTTGTTCTTATCAAACAATGAGCTCATGATGCCCATTACTAACACCTCTATTCAGTATACTCTCAGGGAATGTATAAGGTTTCCATTTTCTTCCATTGACTCTGTATATAACAGCGCTGTATCGACCTTCATTCCCAGTAAATCATAGAAAATATCACCAAGGTTCACAAAAACTTCGGCTATGTTTTCAGCGTTACTAAGGTCTTTTAGATATGTATATCTATCATTTTTTCCCAATTCCTTCCCTGAGGATAAGTGTTTTAGATAGTCTTCGGAAGATAGATTTGTTATCACGAGTCTCTTTCCATTCAGCAGGAAATAAATTTTTTCAAAAATGCTTTTGAGTTCATATACCTCAAAACCATCCGAGTTGTAATGTTTTGCTCCCCATTCTTCAAGCTTTTGAAGCTCCGGTTTGATGTCAGCGCTTTCCGACATATGGAATCTAAGTGCAAAACTGGTGGGGCTCGCAACAACACTTCCAAAAATCTCAGCTGTTCCCTGGCTCTCTCTTGTGAATTCAACAATTAGATCCGCAAGTTCACTATAAGGTTCAAGGCTCTCATCAAACCAATGGGAAAGTTCCCGCCTTAAAGTGGAAACGCTGTCCCCGGGAAAGAAAGCGAGGTAATTTCCGAAATACCTTTCGGATAACGCCTCTTCCTTTGTGCT
The DNA here is from genome assembly GCF_001636545.1 of Kosmotoga arenicorallina S304. Taxonomy (GTDB): domain Bacteria; phylum Thermotogota; class Thermotogae; order Petrotogales; family Kosmotogaceae; genus Kosmotoga_B; species Kosmotoga_B arenicorallina. The sequence continues at coordinate 41,053 of NZ_JFHK01000006.1, forward strand.
CATGTAGCCGGTAATCCTATTCTTTTCGGATTCATCAAGGAAGATATTCTCCTGAACCATTGTTGCTGTCAGGGTATGGCCTTCCGGATTAACGAATAGCGTTGTTCTTTTCGTTGTGAAAGAATATTCCAGTCCAAGACCTATTTTGAAACGGTCACTATCAAAATACCCTGTTATCCAGTAGTTTTCACTTGCCTTTACGAATTTTGCCGCAACTTCCTCAGAATCTATCATCCTTGCTGCCTCACCATGATAAGCCTTCAAAGGATTTTCAACTGCATTATGAGTATCTCCGAGGATTAAAAAACTATCGCCGGTATGAAAATACACTTCTCCACTATCGCTTCTTAGTTCTCCGATAATGTCACCCTCTTGCTTAAAAATTGAAGCTTCCAGAAGCGATGCTATGATTTCCAGCAACTCTTCAGGGTCTTTTGATTTCCACACGAGAAAAATGTCCTTTTTGTTAGTTTTGAATTTTTCAAGGATGTATATTGGGTCAAAGGTGATTATATCTTCGAGTTCAATGGCAAATTCCTTCCCCGCAAGCAGGAGCTCTCCATTTATGGCGTTTTTTATCTTCCGTTCATCAAAAACATTGCCGCTTGAATAACCAGCGGCTGAAAGAAGTGAATAAAAATACTCTTCCAGGCCAAGGCCTTCTTTTTCAAGATAAACGTAAAAGAGATTGGTATTTTTCTTGAGATAGTCAAAATTATCGGCGCTTTTTCTGACGATAAGGAAATATCCCGCATTTGACGGAAGGAAGTCTGTGATATTCTGCGAAAACACAAAAAGATTAATCGCTAAAAACACCAGTACAAATGTTTTTCTCAAAGATATCACCTTTCCGGGATCAGAGTTTTGAAAGCTTCTTCTACACAGCCATCTATGTCAGGGCTCATTCTTTCACCCTGGTTTTCAATTTTCTTTATAACATGAATGAGATACTCAATGTTACCACTCTTGCCTCTCAAAGGTGAAAATACTAAATTTTTCACCCACATACCCTCTCTGTAAAAGCAATCAACAACCTTGTTGAGAACCTCTCTGTGTTCCATGGAGCTGAGAACAACCCCCCTTTTTGGTCACCCCGGGCCCTGCTTCAAACTGCGGCTTTATCAAGCAAATGCAGTCCCCCTCAGCTTTCAGCATTCCAGAAATGCTGCCAGTTACTTTCGTAATGGAAATAAAAGAGAGATCAGCGGTCACGATATCAACAGCACCATTGAGAATTTCCGGGGTAACATAGCGTGCATCGGTATTTTCAAGGGAGACCACTTCGGATTTACTTTTCAAAAAGGGATGCAACTGTGAGGTCCCCACATCTACTGCATACACCACCTTTGCTCCCCGTTCCAAAAGCAATTGGGTAAATCCGCCGGTTGAAGCCCCGAGATCACATGCGCGCTTACCTTTTACAGAGACTTTAAAACTATCAAGGGCTTTCTCAAGTTTATAATAAGCCCTGCTTACCACAAATTTATGGTCAATTAGCTCTATGACGGCATCACCTGAAATCCTTTTACCCGGTTTGTCCACCAGTTTTCCATCAACCTTAACTTTACCTGATTTTATGGCTTCACTTGCTTTTGAACGGGACTGAAAAAAGGATTTCTTTACGAGCAACTCATCAAGCCTAAGTTTCGAATTCATCAAACAACACCTTGTATAGTACCAACCCTTGCGCCGGTGCTGAACTCGGGAGCATTGACCTGTCCTTTGATTCGAGAATTGTTTTCACAGCTTCCGGATGAAGATTCCCGCTTCCTACACGTACAAGGGTACCCACAATATTTCTGACCATTCTCCTGAGAAAAGATATACCTTCAACTCTGATAAGCACAATGGATTTCCTCGTTCTCAAAACTCTTATGTTTGTTATTGTCCGTATCGTGGTCCTGTCATCTCTTCCCGTGCGAAAAGCTGCAAAATCATGCTCACCCAGCAGAAAACTCGCACCCTTTCGTATCAGTTCAATATCTATCTCATAAGGAAACCACCAGGTATATCTCTTTTTGAAAAGATCGGGTTCCGGAGCGTTTAATATGTAATAGTGGTAAATCCTTTTCTTTGCATGAAAGCGTGGGCTGAATTCTCTGGGAACCTCGTATACTTTTCTGACGTAAATATCATCGGGAAGGTTCGCGTTGAGGGCGTCTTTCATGGTTTCCGGGGATAACCTTTCCAATCCAGAGTTAAAAGCAATCACCTGTCCAAAGCCATGAACACCAGTATCTGTGCGGCCAGCAGCGTCTGTTCGGACTTCTTCTTTATGTATCTTTGCGAGGGCTTCTTCGAGGGAACCTTGCACTGTTCTGCGATCGGGTTGAACCTGAAACCCAAAAAAATCTGTCCCATCGTAAGCAACTACAGCTGCAAATCTCTTCATCCCATTTCACCTTTGCCAATTGCATTTTCCGTATCACGCAACTCTCCAAAGAGATAGACAATGCCGGAAAGATCCTTTCTGAATGCATTGAGATCGCCGGAATAAACATTCCAGAGAATCTTGCTGACAAACATTTCAACATATCTCATCAATTCTTTCTCAAGTTCTTTCTTTTTTATTTGCTCCTCTTCCCTTTCTTCAAAGCTCAATTTCGATAAAAGCCACTCATTCAGGAAATGGTCATCAAAATTGATAGTCCCTGAATCATAGCTCCTCATCATATTGAAGATTTCCTCGGAGATTTCCCTCAGCGAGAAATATCTTGAAATAGCTTTTATAGTGCCTGCTTCATAGAAAGCTTCAAGACTTTCAGGGATTTCTAATTCGTACTTAAAATACAGCAAATTGATATCACTGTGTTTTCGCTCAAATACTATTTTTCTTCTTAATGCAGCTTCAAGGCCATAAGCGCTAAGGCACTTCCAGTACTTCCCATCAAGGAGCTTTTGTGCCTGCTCCTGTGACCACGCGACCATCATTCCCGATTTTGTCCGGTGGTCGAAATTGATTTTCTTTGGTGAAAAATAAGAAGTTTCATCGTAAATGATATGGACGTAGTTATTCACTATTTGACAATCCTTTCTACAAGTTTCTTTAAGAGTCCTGTTTTTTCCATCGCAGACTTTCGATTGACGCCTCTTGACATAAGATAGAACTTGATCTTCGGTTCAGTGCCTGACGGCCTGGCAATTAGCTTTAAGTCATCCTCATATGTGAGCTCAACAACGTCTGCTTTCGGCAAACCAGCAACCCCTTCTTTGTAGTCTTTGAAATCGACCAGTTTTTTACCATCGATTTCCGCGGGAGCGCTGTGCCGTAAATTTTCCATTATTCTGGATATTCTTTTCATGCCTTCTATTCCTTCAAAGGCAAAGCTTTCCAATGACTCCATATAGTAACCATACTTTTCGTAGATTTCATTGAGATACTCCAGCAGGCTAATACCTTTTCCTTTCAAAGTGGTCGCGATAGTTGCCGCCAGGGCAGAAGCTATAACCGCATCTTTATCCCTTACATGAGTTCCATAAAGATATCCATAACTCTCTTCAAAGCCAAAAAGGAAGTTCCCGCTTTTTTCAATTACGGATTTTTCTATTAGCTCGCCAATGAATTTAAATCCCGTTAGCGTTTCTTTGAGGGATACTCCATACTCCTGAACAATGGACTTTGCCAGATCGGTAGTAACAATGGTTTTAACCACAAAGGGGTTATCGGGAAGTTCATTTTTCAAAGAGTTCAGCAGGAATTCAAGCATTATGACTCCTATCTGGTTTCCGGTAATGCTAACATAGCCTTCGTTTTCCCGACACATAAGCCCCATTCTATCACAATCAGGGTCTGTTGCGATTATTATATCGGGGTTAAACTCTTCCGCCTGTTTCAAGGCCATCGCAAAAGCTTTCGGATCTTCCGGGTTGGGATAGCTGACCGTCGGGAAATTGCCGTCAGGCTTACTCTGTTCCACAACAACCCTCACGTTACACCCCAACCTTTTCAAAACATTCATAACCGGCTTATAACCGGTACCGTGAAGAGGGGTATATAGCACCTTCAAAATTTCAGGATTTGATTTGTGTAAATTCAACAGGTGCTCTGATAGTTTGATTATATAATCCTCAAAGTTTTTGGTTAAAACATCAGGGACTTTTTCTATAAGCTCCTCGTTCTTTTTCAGATCGATGAAAAAGTCAAGTTTTCTTATTTCTTCGATGATAGCTTCTGCATAACGGGGAACAGCCTGCGTGCCATCATGGGTATAGACTTTGTAACCGTTATATTGTGGTGGGTTATGGCTTGCCGTTATCACGATACCACCACTGCATCCCAGTTCCCTGACTGCAAAGCTCAGAACAGGAGTAGGAGTAGGATCCGCAAAAAGGTAAGTCTTAATTCCATTCGCCGATAACACTTCTGCTGACCTTCGCGCAAATTCTCTGGACATCTTCCGGGTGTCAAAGGCTATGACAACAGAAGGTGAAGGATAATTCTTCTTAAGCCAATTCGAGAAACCCTGTGTTGCTCTTGTCACAGTGTGAATGTTCATTTTATTTGTTCCAGCGCCTATTATGCCGCGAAGTCCTCCTGTTCCAAATTCAAGGTCCGTGTAAAAGCTTTCTATTACCTGATTTTCGCTAAATCCTTTTAATTCCTCAACGACTTCGGGATCAGCTTTCTGGATCCACCTTTGATACTCTTTTATCGCTTCTTCTCTATTTCTTTCCATCGCTACCACCTTCCAATTGCTTCCAGATGATTTATGGTACCATCATTCAAAACTTCTATCACGTCAAGCTGGCATTCTTCGAATTTCGGATTTCTGTCAGCTATGAATTTGTTTGCAGCGAGTTCTATTCGCCTGAGTTTTGAACTGTTCACTCTGATACGGGGCTGAAACGCTTTATTCCCGCCTTTAACTTCAACAAATACAAGCCTTTTCCCTTTCATAGCAACAATATCAAGTTCACCAAAGGGATACCGGACATTTTTTTCGACCAGTTTGTACCCCTTTTTCAACAAATAAGCACAGGCAAGTTCTTCGAAGCGTTTCCCTTTTTCGACACTCATCTCAATAGATCTTTGGAACTTTCAATTGTCTCGATTCACGCTCAGGGAAGAGAGAAATAAGATCGTCGGTATGCTCAAATTCTCTTTGCCTGTCTTCGCGCAATTCCAGATTTTCTTCTATGGGTGTGAACATTTCTTCGTAGCCGTCAACGCTCAACTCGTCAATTAAGGACATATAATCAAGAATTTTTGAGATATCTTTAATGAGCTTTTCTCTTTCTTCAGCTTTGAGTTCCACTTTAGCAAGGGATTCAAGGTGCAGGAGCAATTTTTCATCAACGTGTATATTCATCATACATCCTCCTCCGGCATTTCCACTTCCCTCAAATATTTCGCTGCGTATTCAGGCGGAGTTGGATTTATATAAAATCCGGAGCCCCATTCAAAACCAGCTACTCTTGTCAATCTTGGGACGATTTCCAGATGCCAGTGATAGTACTTCTCGCCTTCCATGTTAGAAATTCCTGTATGCAGCATGAAATTAAAGGGTGGATTGTCAAGGGCTTTGTAAATTCTGTATAAGGTATTTTTCAAAATCCGGGCAAATTGCTTGACCTCTTCGGTTCCTATTTCACCAAAATTGAATCTATGTTTTTTGGGCAAAATCCACGTTTCAAAGGGGAATCTGGCGGCAAAAGGCTCAAAGGCAAGAAAGAGGTCATTCTCTTCGACGATCCGCGTTTTCTCAAGCAGCTCTTGATTCAATATATCACAATACACACAGCGTTCCTTGAAATTGTAATAGTCAAGGCTTCCCTCCATTTCCTCCACAACCCTTTTAGGCACAATAGGTGTGGCTATCAACTGGCTATGAGGATGCTGCAAGGATGCACCCGCTTCTTTGCCATGATTTTTGAAGATGAGCACGTATTTTATTCTTGGATCTTTTTCCAGTTCGTTGAACCTGTATTTATACGCCCATATTACTTCCTGAACCTGTTTCAGCGGAAGTGTGGCGAGATTTTGATCGTGTTCTGGCGTTTCTATAATTACCTCGTGTGTCCCAAAGCCCTTTATCACGTCATACATGCCATGTCCAAATTTATCAGGTTCCAGTTTCGGATCCAAAGCGGGGAATTTGTTTGGTACGACCCTTATCCACCATCCCGGTTCATCTGGTTTCGTTTTTTCCCCTCTGAAAGCCATTATTTCTGGGGGAGTCGTGTGCTCATTACCGTAATCGAAAGGGCAAAATCCTCCTCCGGGTAGCTCCTGTGCCTTTTTGAAATCATTAGGTCTCTTTGAACGTTCGGTTGCGATTATTACCCAGCGCTTCAGTATCGGATCCTTTCTGAGCTCAGGCATCAACCGGCCTCCTCTCGGATTGTATTATTCTCTTATATAACTTTATGTATTCACCTGCAGAATTTTCCCATGAGCAATCCGTCTTCATGGCGTTCTTAACAACTGTTATCCAGTCGCTTGAATGATAGGTATCCAGTGCCCGTTCAACGGCTCTGGTTAATTCCAGCGAATCGTAGTCAAAGAACCCGAATCCGTTTCCAGTAGCCGTATTGAAATCGAATTCTTTAACAGTGTCTTTCAATCCACCTGTGAACCTCACCACCGGGACAGTTCCGTATCTCATCGCGAACATTTGCCCCAGTCCGCAGGGCTCGTATTTTGAAGGCATCAAGAACATGTCACTTCCGGCATATATTTTCTGCGCCAGATTCACATCAAAGCAAATGTTGGCTGAAACTTTTTGGGGGAATTTTTCTTCGAGACTTCTAAAGAGATTTTCATATCGCTCTTCACCGGTGCCCAGAATAACCAGCTGCAAATCCTTAGCCAAAAGGTCTTCGGCTGCTTCCGCAAGGATATCCAGGCCCTTTTGATCTACAAGCCTTGATATCAGGCCAACCACAGGTGCGTCAGTTTCAGGAAGGCCGAGTTCTTTTTGAAGCGCAAGCTTGCAGCTTTTCTTACCGCTGAGGTCATCTATACTGAAAGTAGCTGCTATTCTTTTATCTGTCTCTGGATTGTATTCGGTATAGTCTATCCCGTTAATAATCCCTACCAATCGGTCGCCAAGCTTTGAAAGCAAGTCATTTAAGCCCATTCCATATTCTTCGGTCTTGATTTCCTCGGCATAAGTCGGGCTTACTGTACTCACGAAATCTGAAAAAACAATGCCCGCTTTTAAGAAATTGAGCATATCTCCAGTAGATAAATATCCTCTTTCCCAGTAATACCCGGGAAGCTTTGTTAGCTCGAAATAATATTTATCAAATGTTCCCTGATAGCCAAGGTTATGGATAGTAATCAAAGTCTTGGGTATAGCATCTCCGAAAAAAGTCTTGATGAACGCTGGAATTAAGCCTGTTTGCCAGTCATTGCAATGTACAATATCAGGTTTTAAGATTTTAGAAAGCTGAAAAACAGCATCCGAAAAGGCAAGAGCCTGTACCCCCAGATCGCTTCCACCGTATACGTCATCTGAGTCAATTAACTCATCATTCTTTAGGAGAAAAACAGGTATGTTTCCCTTATTCAGGGTGGTTTTATAAACTTCGAAGGTGTAATTTGATTTCAGCTCGCTGGTGTTAACTGTCAAACCGGTTTTTTCTATATGATTTGCATTTTTTTCAACAATCTGATGGTAAGGCATCGCTATCTGCACCTCTACCCCTTGTTTCACAAGGTATTCAGGTAAACTGCCAACCACATCCGCCAACCCGCCAACCTTTGCGAGGGGGTACACTTCATAAGAAACCATCAATATTTTCATAATTCTTCACCTCTTAATTATAGGAAGATCGTGAGAGAAAACGATAGTATCGGCCCTATTGTACAGCTCAATGGCTATTTTAGAAGCATCGTCATTTCTCATGCCCTTACGCATTTCGAAAAATCTGAATTGCCTGTCGCATAAATCACCAAAAATAAGCACATTTCCGGCGTTCGTTGTTTTCACAAAGAAAGAAACGTGCTCTCTTGAATGAAAGGGCGTTTCAATAACTTCCACAAGATCCCAGAGCATTCCGCCCTCAAAGGGCTCCACTCTATTCCAGCTGTTAATAACCATTGAATACATCTGCCCGATCACCGGACCGAAAGCTAAGTAATTACGAGTTGCGTAGTTTTTGTGAAGCCTTACCGTGGCATTTTTGAAAAACATCGAATTGAAGGCGTGATCAAGGTGAAAATGCGTGAGCAGGACATCAGTAACCTCTTCAGGTGCCACACCCGTTCTCCCCAGAGCGTTTTCAAGGGCTTTCAAAGAGGGGAACCCTCCAGGATCAACTATCACTATCCTGTCTTCATCTTTTAAAAGAACTGCACTACTCGTTGGAGCATCGATCTCGCCGGAAACGTAAAGAACACTGCCCGGAAAGAGTAATTCAAACTCCATTTAAATCACTCCCAGAGTAATAAAACTCGCAACCGCGAATATTATACAGTAAATCGCAAAACCTCTCAGTTTTCCCTTTATAACAAACTTCTTAACTAAAAAAAGCCCGATAATTCCTGTAAAAAAGGCACTTAAGAATGCGGTGATGGCATAACCCATTGGCACGTTTAATTTTCCAAGTTCAAGAATACCTGCGCCTAATGTTACGGGCAGGCTCATAAGGAAAGAAAACTTAACGGCATCTTTTCTTGAAAGCCCAATTAGCAGTGCCCCAAAAATAGTCATACCGCTTCTTGATATGCCTGGCAATATAGCAACTGCTTGAAGGCAGCCGATAAGAAAAGCTCCCATGAACCCGAGCTTCAGTATTTCAAACTTTCCGTTGAATCTATCAGACAGAAGCAAAAAAAAGGCTGTGATGAAAAGCATACCAGCAGCAAAGTACGGGCTTGAAAAAATGCTGGAAATTCTTTCCTCAAGAAAAAGTCCTGCAACAACTGCAGGAATAGTAGCTACTATCAGGAGGGCTATATACCTTATTGAATTTCTGTTTTCCTCTCTGGAAAATAATCCCCCTATTATCTGAAGAATCTCGCGGTATGTAAAAAGCAAAACCGCAAAAAAAGTTGCGAGGTGCAATAGCGCAAAAAGGGATGTCATATTATCTGAATCTAATTTCAAAATCGAAGAAAAAATCGTCAAATGCCCCGAAGATGAAACAGGAAGAAATTCCGTTGCGCCCTGAAGGCTTCCAAGGAAAAGATATTTCAATACATCAACCACTGAAGCCTTCCTCCTCCATTATCGAATCGTATTCAATACCGTTGCTGTTGAAAATACCTGCGATTTCTCCTATATCCGTTTCGGAGGTCCTGATGATGACGTTTTTCTTTCCGCCTTCTCCAGGTGAAGTTACAATAGACAGAATGTTGATTTCATTGTCGGCCAATAAATCAACGACCTTTTTTAGCGCTCCTGGCTTATCTCCGAGAATCACGGAAATTCTGACCCCTTTTTGATCCATTGAAGTGAACTCCATAAGAGCTTCGAGAATGTCAAAAACGGTAATAACCCCCCTTAGGGTCATATCACTTGAAACCACCGGGATAACGAGGTCATGGCTCTCTATGAGCATAAGCACCACGTCTTCAATGATGTCGGTTTCATAGCTGAAATATTCAGGTTCTTTTGCTATTTCAGCCAGTTTAGTGTCGGGATTGTGATTTTTAAGCTCTTTCTTAGTTATCGAGCCGAGGAGCTTTCCGGCTTCATCATGAACAACAACTGTCGAAAAATCGTATTTCTCTTCTGCTTTCAACACATCCGATACACTATCTTGAGAAGAAAACACAGGGAATGCCCTGTTTACCCATTTGCCAACTTCCATGCTCATCGCCTCTTTTTTAATAGACTCGTGAAATATGATACAATAATCCAGCAACACTCTTCAAGTATAGCAGAGAATCAGGGGGTTTGAAGATGTATCAGGGACTTATAAGGCTTCTTGAGCTATATACTAACCTTTTCACCATGTTTCGCTGGAATAATCGCCCAACCTTGCTGAGAACAAATGAAGCGGAAAATGCCTTTATTTCTGCTCAGTTTTCATTGCTCCTTTCGCTGATCGCCAGAGAGCATGGGGAGGAAATTAATGAAGACAGGCTTTTCAAACGCATTCTGTTCAAAGAACTTCCAAAGTGCATAATATCAGATATCTCTGTCGATACAAAAGTTCTTATAAAGGAGCTCGACCCGGAAAAATGGGATGCTGTTTTTGATGCTACCGTTTCAGAAGTTGCTCCGCTGTTGCCCGAAAATCACAGAGAAGATTTCATGAATGAAATGAAAGCAGCAAAGGATGACAGTATAGAAGGTAAAATTATCTCCATAGGAGATTTGCTTTCAGCAACTCTTGAAGCAGATATTCACTCCCGTTTCTTTCCCGAATACTATGAAGAGGCCCTTGGAAGCCTTAAAAAAAGACTCTCCCGCTTTGATGACTTTCAACCTTATAGAATACTCAAAGAAAGCTTATGGATAAAGGATTATCAGGAAGCGCTGGTCGTATTGCTTAGAGCGGTGCGCTGGAACAGACTAAAAAGGAATGTCGAAACCACCGTTGCAGGCCATTCTTTTTATGTTGCGGTAATAGCTTACCTGCTGGCTCTGATGGAAAATGAAGTGGGGAACAACGTAAATAGCCTTGAAGTTGTTAAAAAGGCTTTGCTTCACGATATACCCGAGAGTTTGACGGGAGACATAATCACCCCTACAAAGCGCAAAGTGAAGGGCTTTGAAGAAGTCATCTCGAGAGTGGAAGAAAAAATGGTGAGCGAAAGGCTCCTTGTGCATATGCCGGAAAGTATAGCACTCGAACTTAAACAGAGAATGCTCGATCCCTTTGGAGGCACAGAAGGTAAATTGGTCAGGGCAGCTGACCTCACAGCAGCCGTTGTGGAATGCCTGATGGAAATAAAAACCGGAAATGCACAGCTCGCTTTCCGCTCTGCTATAAGCAATATGCTTGATACACTCTCAGAATCAGAATTCGAGAATGTAAGATATCTTTCCGACTCTTTGCGGTGGGGGCTCGAATGGGTAGGAAGATGAACCACTAAAAATAAAAGAAAGCACCGAAATCCCGGTGCTTTTTTCTAATATTCCTCACAGTGTTTTCATGAAGTGTTCTAACCTGTCTAAACCTTTTTCCAATTCTTCGATAGAGCTCGCATAAGAAAGCCTGATAAACCCTTCAGCATTGAAAGCACTTCCCGGGATCATACCAACCCCTGCTTTCTCGAGAAGCGCGACGCAGAACTCAAAGGAATCTTTGATTCCCTTTCCAAGATAATCTCTGATGTCCACGAAGAAATAGAATGCACCTTTTGGAAAAAAGAATTTCAATCCCATCTCTTTCAACCTGTTGCCGACATAGTCTCTTCTAATAATAAACTCCTTAACCATATAACCGGTTTCTACATCAAGCGCTTTCAATGCGGCATATTGAGCTATGGTGTTTACATTGGAGGTTGAATGTCCCTGTATCTTTGTAACTGCTTTTGCAATTTCTTTTTTAGCTGCCAGATATCCGATCCGCCAACCGGTCATTGAATAGGCTTTAGAAAAGGCATTAATGACAATCGCCAATTCTTTCATCCCCTCAAAGGAAGCAATGCTTACATGCTTTTCGTCAAAGGCTAACTTCTCATAAACCTCATCGGAAATAACTATAATCCCATGTTTTTTCAGAAGTTCAGAAAGCTCCTTTAGATATTCCTCTGGATATACAGAACCGGTAGGATTGTTTGGTGAATTTATGATTATCGCCTTTGTGCGTTCGCTGAAAGCCTCTTCAATTTTCGACAATTTTGGAATGTAAGCATCTTCCGGGAAAGCCTTCACATAAACGGGGATCCCGTCGCAAAGTTTTACCTGTGCCTCATAGCTAACCCATGCAGGAGAGATGAGAATCACTTCGTCACCGGGTTCAAGGATAGCTTTAAGACTGTTGTAGATAGCTTGCTTGCCTCCGTTGGAAACCACTATCTCTTCTGCCGAATAAGACAGATTGTTGTCCTTTGCCAGCTTTTGCGCAATTTTCTCCCGCAGCGCTGCTATCCCGGCTGAAGCAGTGTACTTCGTTTTGCCTTCTTTAATTGCGCTTATTGCTGCTTCAGAGATAGGTTCAGGAGTGGGGAAATCTGGCTCGCCAGCGGTGAGCTTGATGACATCTTCTCCACGAGCTAATTTTTCAAGAACCCTTTGATTGAATTGAAGCGTTATTGACGGTGAAACAGAGTTAACACTGCTTGATAGCTTCATTTGCTTAACCTCCGATAGGGAAATTCACCGCTATTATACTCTGGAACCTGGAGAATTACAATTGAAGATACTGAAGAATGTGGTTGTCGGTTGTGGATTGTTGGTTGTGGGTTGCTTGAAAAGCCGAGTAACGTGCTATGAGGAACGACGGTTGATAATGCGACAGCTGGTAATACGACAATTGGTGGAGCGACGATTGCAAGGCAATCAAAAAGCCGAGTAACGCCATTCGAGTAACGAGTAGTACCTAAACATATCTTTAAGATTTTTCTCACAACTCGGTACTTAATTTCTCGATTCTCGTGACTCGCAACTCGGTTCTTCTCCGCCGCAGGTGCAGAGCCATTCTGGAAGAATGCAGAGCCGTGACGGAGTCACGCATAACCTTGGCGAAGCCCAGCATAGCCATTTTTATCAACTTTATTGATTCTCAGCTCTCATAACTCGAATAACGTAACTCGGCACTTTTCCGCCGCAGGCGCATAGCCATTCCGCAGGAATGCAAAGCCATGACGAAGTCACGTATGGCCTGGGTTGAGCCTAGCACAGCCTTTTCATTCATTCTCTCGAACTCTCGGATCTCGATTCTCAGAACACTCACATCTTATTCAACGTTTCAAGTATTACCAGTACGATATCATTAAGGGAATCCTTTTTGAAAAGCCTTGCTCCGGCTTCTTTACGCCTTTCGCCGGATATTATTGCGGAACAAACAACGAGGATAACATCGTTAAGACCGTATTTGAGCCGTTCAATGAATTCTACGCGGAAACTCGGGATAGCTTCTCTTATAGCAGCCACTGTGGCTTCAACAGCTGCCATATACTTTTCATCGTCGTTTATATCAACAACAGAACTGCCGGAAAGCTGTTTTCCATCATCATCTATGCTTACGCTTACGGTAAGGCGCTTGTTGGTAGATTTCGTTTCCATAGTGAGGAGGTTGAATCTTGCCGTTTCGTCGGCAAGCGCCTCTTCATAAGTCTCGCTTGTAGTTGAATCTGGTTCGTCATCGGAAATCTGGGCAACACTGACGATTTTCCTGTCTATTTTCACCCCAGAAGCGGCATATATGGCAGTTTCGATATCTCGAACCAATTGCTTGGCAGGTTTTTTGATATCCGCAAGAATATGGATTTCTTTTAATTCCCCGCCATCATCGGCAAGGATCTTTGCACCCTTTACTCCGGGCAGTTTGTTAACTATCTGTTCAAGCGTAACCATATTTTCCATCCGAATTCCCCCTTAAACTCATATAAACGCAAGCACCAGGGAAACTCCAGCTAGAATAATAGAGAGTAACAAAAAACGAATGCCCCTTTTATCATAAAGCTTTGGATTACCCGCTTTTCTGAGCTTCCGTGTGCCAATCTCAAAGAACACGAGACTCACAAAAAAGAAAACGATTGCTGCCGAAAAGAAAATAGACGATAGAGTTTTCATAAACCATTCCTCACAACTTTCCCCTCAATATAGACCGGGACAATTGAGAACATATCAATTTTAGCACAAAAGGCTACGTCTTTACCAAATCCTTTTCTTACAAGGGCTTTTCCATGGCTTGCAACGGTTTTTAATACTCTTTCGAGCTCTTTTCCAAGCATCATATATTCATTCAAAGCTACCACGGCAGAATCGGTAAGCTCAACTTTTTTCGCAGTCGAGGTGATGTTTTTTATAAGCGCTCCTGCGCAGAGCACATCCTCGAGGGCTAATTTTCCCCGGTTGCCAGCGCATCCTATGCCAATTGCATCGCAACCGGATACAATTACTTTTTCAGCAACGCTCTTAACATTAAGGAAAGATGAGATATATAGCTGCCTGGCTTTTTTCATACGTTCAATGAGCTTCGTGCCATTTGAAGTTGTCATGATTATCTCTTTCCCTTTCACTTGTTCATAGTCAAAGGGAGAATTCCCCAGATCGAAGTCTTGCGGCTTCAAGCTTTCCCTTTCTCCACCAAGAAGCGCATCCGGGTTTTGAGCTTTCAATTCTCTTGCCTTTTCGAGCGCAGAAACAGGGATAATTGCCTTTGCCCCTCTGGCAAGGGCAACGACCATACTGCTTGTTGCACGCAATACATCTATTGCTATCGCAATATCGGGCAAATCGGTTATATCGCCCGGGGTAAGGAAGACATCAATCTTTATTGCGCTCTCCCCCTTTTACCACTGAAAGATGATGATGATAATTCAATGAGCTGAGTATCCAGCCGCGGCGCTCGTGCTTTTCAAGAGTCGTTATAGAAGTGTTCTCTAATTCCAGCTGTTTATGATTTACCAAAGGCATGCCAAGCAAAGAGCACAAAAGCACTCTAAACCACAGGCCATGACCCACAATGACTATTTCCCGGGAATTTTTTAATCTTGAAATTTCACAAATTTCATCGAAAGCCCTTAAGGCCCTCCTTTCAAGCTGTGATAGCGATTCGATTCCTTCTATCTTTGCATATGGATCAGAGCTCCAGAGAATGAACTCCCTTTCGTAGTTTTCGATCACTTCTTCATAGGTAAGCCCGTTCCAAAGGCTGAAGTTGCATTCCCTTAAATCTTCCCTGATTATAGGGGACAGATTAAATTTTTCACCAATTCTTTCGGCAGTTTCCCGGGCTCTTTCAAGGTCGCTGCAAAAAAGGAGCGATGCATTCGGTGCAATATTAAGAAGTTCTTCAGCAACCAGTTCAGCCTGATACATACCCTGTTCGCTTAGCGGTATATCAGCATTACCCTGCCATTTTCCAATCAGATTCCATTCAGAGGTTCCGTGCCTTACAAGATGCACTTTCATCCTTCTATCACCTCTATTTCGTCTGGTTCATAATCCTCTACTTTTGCGCCTTCTATTGTCAGTATATTTTTTCCGCCAAGCCTTATTTTCAGAACATTCTGCTTTGAAGCAGGGAAGAGTTTTTCAGCGGGAACAGGCTGATTGTATCGCCTTATTACGAGCTCTATGTTTTCATAGGCCTGTTTTTCGTCAGGCTTTCCACTTTTGAATATTATGAATCCCTTTTCTGGTAAAGCCCTTTGAACGCGTATTAAACTTTTGCCATCTGTAATAAATCTTTTTTCCCTGAAATTCATAAGCGAGTACGCTGCCAATCCATTGGATTTTGTTGCATAAAGGTCAGTTAGCGAGGAGTCGACAAAATCCCCGTACAATAAATCAGCATGAAATTCCGTGAGGTTAAAACCAAGAGCTTCATGCTCGAATACAGCTTTCTCTTCGGGAAGTTCCTCTTTGGTATTTTCAGTTTGCCGTTCTTTGTAACCAAAGACTCGCAGGACTGATTTCAACTCCGGGTCCACCCCCGAAAGAGCATTGTTTATTTCTTTTAACAACGTTTCTCTGGTGCCATATTTATCAAAATAACCGATTTTTATTAAAAACTCCAGATCTTTAGCCATAAGAGAGTCTCGGCGCTTCCTCACAAATTCATGGAAAGATGCTGCTGTGGGTTCAAGTGGCAACTCTAGTCTGAATTTCATTAAGTCAGAAGGGCAAAGGGAGATAATCCTTTTATCTGGGTTTTCACCAATTGAAAAGGCTAATCCCCGACTCTTCATTTCTGCAGCCAATCTCGCTTTTCCTTCAGCGTCAAGCAAAGAAAACAACACCTTGAAAAACCTTTCAGGTTCGTGGCATTTCTTAAAAGCAAGCCAATAAGTAATCAGAGAATATGCAACACTATGGGATTTGTTGAAGCCATAACCCGAAAACTTCCTCAGTATTTCTATTAATTCATTCGTGCTTTCAGGGTTATCTGTACTGCGCTTGAGAGATTTAGCAATTAGTTTCTCTGCCTCTTCGGGCTTTTTCTTTGAGAGCGCTCTTCTAAGCATTTCCCCTTCTTCCGGAGTAAGGCCAAGCTCTTTTACGGCAACAGATATTACCTGCTCCTGAAAAACAAGCACCCCAAGAGTATCAGTAAGCGCTTTCGAGAAGGCATTCTGTGACGGCACTGCACGCTCTTTCAGGTATTTGGCTGTGATACCAGATTCGAGAGGACCGGGCCTGTTAAGGGCCAGAGATATAGCGATATCGCTTATGTTCCTGGGCTTGACTCTTTTAACAATTCTGGTTGCCTCAATACTTTCTAACTGGAATAATCCTGCTGTATATCCCTTCCCGATGAGATCATAGGTTTGCGAATCATCAGGCTTGCTATACCAGGGCTTTTTTGCATAAAGTTTTTTCAAGATGGAAAGGTTTCTCAATCCAAGAAGATCGAGCTTTTGGAACCCCAGAGTTTCGAGACTATTCATATTCCAGCGGGAAATATATGTGCCACCGCTTTCCCTTATTGGAATGATCTCATCAAGGGGCTCAGCTGAAAGCAAGACACCAGCAGCGTGAATTGATTCTGTTGAAGGAAGCCCTATAAGAAGCTTTGAAAGTTTGAAGGTTTTTTTGATATTGGTATCACGAGCGAGTGATTGGGGAAGTGATTTACCCTTTTGGGAGAGTGCTATTAGCCTTTTTATCTGAGTTTCTGATAAATCAAAGAGTTTTCCGGCTGCTCTTATCGCTGATCTAAAAGAAAAAGTGCCGTAGGTTTGTATCAGCGAAAGGTTTCTTTTACCGAATCTTTTTTTCAATGCCTTGATAAGCTCCTGACGCATCTCATCTTCGACATCAAGGTCTATATCAGGAAAATCATCTCTGGCGGCACTTAGAAAGCGCTCGAAAAACAAGCCATTTTCAACAGGGTCAACAGCGGTTATACCAAGAACCCTTACCAGTAGCGAACTTACAGCCGAGCCTCTTCCGGGACCAACCCAACATCCAATTTTATCCGCCGTATCCACAACTTCTGCAACCGTGGCAAAATAACTTTCAAGCCCTTTTGAAGAAACAACGCCGAGCTCATATTCCAGCCTATCTTTATAAGCTTTTTCAGTGTATCCCAAATCCGGAAGCCTGTCGAAAGCGTTTTTTTTGAATTCTCGCTCTGATAGAGAAACGGGAAATTTGTGGGCATATTTAGGAAACTCAAATTCAGGAAGTTTCAGTTTTTCGTCAAAAAGCGAGTCATATTCCCCGGCGCTAAGGAGGTGGTAATCTCCTTTCAACAGAGGTTTTTTCCCGATTTTTCTGTAATTGTCAAAAAATTCTTTATCTTTTTTTTCGAGATATCTGACTTCCCATATGGGGTTTTTGGAGTTAAGGTCCAGATTTCTTGGCGGTCCATCAATGACTTGAACATCCGTGAGTTTAGTGTCCAGATTGTTTGAAAACTTAATCAGCTGGAAAAAGCCTGTTTCATTCAAGGGCATATAGTATTTCCCATCACTTTTCAATCCCGGAATAACTGAAATGCCTTTAGCAGAAAGTGAAGCATAAAAATCGTATGCAGCACCCAGATGAGAATCTATTATAACGCAAGACTCATAATTTTCCTTTTTGAGATATTTAGCCAATTTGTCAGGGAGTATAGTGGATTCAAAAAGATCAAAAGCTGTACAAATGAAAGCTGTCCTCATGATTCACGATCCTCAAGAAAGTATAAATTTTTTATAACTCTTGCCATATCTTCAGGGATCCGCGCCACAAAGGACATCCTCTTCCCTGTTCGGGGGTGGTTGAAGCACAATTTCAACGCATGGAGCATGTGACGATATACACCGAGGGCTTCATCTTGATGTGCCTTGCCATACAATTTATCGCCAAGTAGCGGGTGGCCAATTTCTTTCATATGAACCCTTATCTGATGGGTTCGCCCCGTCTTTGGTTTGACCAAGACAACTGAAGCAATCTTTGAAAAATGCCTTAATGTTCGATAGTTGGTCGTTGCCTCTTTTCCGTCAAAGAGAACTGTCATTTTTAGCCGGTTAACAGGATGCCTTCCAAGAGGCAGTACTATCTGCCCCTGTGCGGGTGTTCTGCCCCTTGCAATTGCAATGTAGGTTTTTTCTGTGCTTCTGGCTTTAAATTGAAGGGATAGAGAGTTATGAGCCATGTCGTTCTTTGCAACTATGATTATTCCGCTGGTTTCTTTGTCAAGCCTATGGACGATCCCCGGGCGCATCACGCCGCCTATACCCTGAAGGTCTTCGCAATGGTTTAGGAGCGCATTTACCAGAGTACCACTTTTTTTGTTGTGAACAGGGTGAACTATCATTCCCGCTGGCTTGTTCACCACAATGATGTCTTTATCTTCATAGATTATGTTCAATGGAATGTTTTCAGGTTGAGCCTCTGCTTCAGCAGGCTTGTCTGGTACTTCAAAAGTAATATGCTCGCCTGCTTTGACCTTGTAGCTGGGTTTCTTCATGGAACCATTTACGAGCACTTTCCCCTCTTTTATGTGCCTTTGTATGGCAGAACGGGAAACCCAGTTCGGCACAATTTCAGTTACAAACCTATCAAGCCTCCAGCCATTTTCACGATTCGTTACCATTACTTCTTCCAGCACGCAACTTTTCCCTCCGATAGAATAGGAGTAGTAAGAGGGCAGTGCCTACAACTATGCAGCTATCTGCAACATTGAATATCGGCCAGTAGGGTAGCTCGATGAAGTCTACCACATAACCAAGCCTCAAGCGGTCAATTAGATTTCCCAGAGCCCCTCCCAGAATTATTCCGAAGATAAACTTCTCCTTTGAAGTGAGCTTATCTTTGAAACGATTGCCTATAAAAAGTAGCAAAAGTATTATTGTTGATGTAATGATCGCAATATTATAAACACCCAATTTGCTCAAAAGCCCGAAGGATACCCCTTTATTGTGAACATAACGCAAGCCCAGAATTCTGCCAATCAAATCTACCCTCACCAGATATTGCAGGTTGCTTTCAGCAACCGCCTTGGTTATTTGGTCAATCATCAGAGTAATCACAAAACCAATAGTAACTATCATTCTATCACCGAACCTTATATCCGAATAAATAACAATCAATTACCGCCCCTTTCGGGGCGGCTGATATATCTGATTTCATCCAAGCTTTTCCATTATTGCTTCCATTTCAGAGTCATCCATTTCGAAGTTGGCATAAACCTCCTGAACATCATCGCTATCTTCAAGCAGGTTCAGCAGTTTTAGTAGCTTTTCAGCGTCAGCGCCTGAAACAGCAACGGTGTTTTTCGGGATATAAGTCAATTCATAAGAAACACTGTATCCGTTTTCTTCGAGGACGCCCTTGACGTCAGAAACTTGCTCGGGCAACGTAATTATTTGAACAGGATCATCTTCATCTTTTATATCTTCGGCACCGGCATCGATAACGAGGAGCTGAAACTCGTCCATATCAGAGATTTCGGATTTAGGTATGCTAATTACACCTTTCCTTTCAAACATCCAGGCAACGCTTCCGCTTTCCGCCATGTTTCCGCCATGTTTGGAGAGGATGTGTCTAATTTCCTGAGCGGTTCTATTCTTATTGTCGGTGAGTGCTCTTATCAACATAGCAACTCCACCGGGTGCGTAACCTTCATACATGGCTTCGACAAAAGATTGGCCTTCAAGTTCACCGGCGCCTTTCTTGATTGCTTTTTCCATGGTATCTTTAGGCATATTGGCAGCTTTGGCTTTATCCATAGCAGCCCTTAAAGCAGCATTGGTAACGGGATCTGTGCCGCCTTCTCTCGCAGCAACCATAAGCTCTCTGATGATTTTGGTGAATATTTTGGATCTTTTCGCGTCCTGGGCGGCCTTTCTGTGCTTAATATTGGCCCACTTATTATGACCGGACATTTTCTTTCCCTCCTATATTGTTAAGAATTTCACTCAAATATTTGCCTTGAAATACGGCATCTCTTACATATACATAAACATAATTTTCTGAAACTTCGTTAGAAATAGAAAGGATTTTTAGCAATTCTTGATAAGAAACCTGCTTTGATACTGGCTGAAAATATTTTACCACAAAGTAGTCATTCATTTCAGAAAATTCAAAGCCTTCATAGGTCTCGTTTGCTTTAAAGGTTTTGATTTTTTTCCTTCCGTGTTTTTGCACCGGGATATCCGGGGAGAATTTGTTTGGATTAAATCCTTTCTTCGGAAGATACAAAAAATAATGGTATTTCTCAACAAGTTCCTGCAAATCGAAACCTTCCGTTATCTTCCAGACACCAAGAATGCGCAGGGTAAAAACCGAGTGACGCTTGATTTTTTCGAATATATTGTTATCCTCTTCGAAAGTAGTCAGTTTAAGGTATAGAGCGGAGCTTGCTACGCCTGTTGGTACGGCTGGTGAATAAGAGATTTTAGGATGAGGGTGAAAGCCCTGGGAATAAGCAACAGGAATTTTCGCGCGCCTGAGCATTCTCTCAATTGCTGTGCTTGTTTCCTGTTGCGATAAAAACCTGAGCAATCCGCCTCTACCAAATCGAAGAATGTATTCTGCCAATTTTTTCAGCTCCAATGTCCTCATATTTGAGCAAATTAGTTCTAAATGACAGTATAATTGTATGCGAAAACACTTGAAATTACAACCGTTGGGAGGTCAAGCCTATGTGGATGGTAATTTCTGACACCCATGACAACATGGAAAACACAAGAAAAGCTATTGAATTGGCAAAAAGTAGAAATGTCGATACAATATTTCATTGCGGCGATATTGTATCTCCTTTTACCGCAAAACTCTTTAAGGTTTTTAATGGAAAAATTTTCGTGGTATCTGGAAACAACGACGGTGAGAAAGTCATGCTCAAGGAAATTCTTGGCGACACGTTTTTTACAAGCCCTACGGTCATAATTCATCAGGAAAAAAGGATTGCGCTTATGCATGAACCTTTTGGTCTTGAAAGACTTACCGATCTGGACTATATTTTCTATGGACATACACATGTAATTGACATAAGGCCAGGGGATGTTTTTATTGCAAATCCCGGCGAGGCGTGCGGTTATCTTTCAGGAAAAGGGACATGTATTCTGTTAAATGAACTAACAAATGGTTTCGAAATACTGGAATTATAACCTGCGTTTAACCGATATGAAGAATTAAAGACTTATAATCAACCGAAAACACGAAATCTGTGTAAATAGCGATAGGAGGGTCAAGAGTGGAAAAGAAGACTGTGAACCAAGAACTCAATGTTGAGGTTCTTGAACTGGTATTTACTCCCGATGAAGTTGAAAGTGCTGAGAGCGAAGCGGTTAAGTATGTTAACGCCAATTATTCGATACGCGGCTTTAGAAAGGGTAAAGCCCCAAAAAGCATTATCATCTCTTACCTTGGTGATAGTTTTGACGAAATTGTTTTTGACGAACTTGGAAAAGCTGTGGAAGAAGAGCTAAAGAAAGAAGAGCTTTTCATTCCTGCTATTATAGTGGAGAGAAAGAGAACCGAAGATGGCGGTGTAACCTTTGTGATAGAACTTCACAGGGAGCCCGAAGCCGAGATAAAGGATTACAAAGGATTAGAGCTTTCTATACCGAAAAGAGAAGAGGTACTGGTCAACTACGTCGACAACAAACTGGAAGAGCTCAGGAATGAAAATGCCATTATTGAACCAAAAGAAGGACCGGCTGAAATTGGCGATGTGGCGGAAATCGAGTACACAATAGTGAAAAATGGCAAAGTAATTGCGGATAAGAAAACTCAGGAAGTGCACATTCTGGAAGAGGACGACAGGCCCATTGTTACTAACATAATCGGGAAGAAAAAAGGCGATGTTGTTGAATTCGAACGAACCTTCGAAAATTCTGATAATGTTTATAACTACACCGTTGAAGTAAAGGAAGTTTTCAAACGCACTCTCATGGAAATCAACGATGAATTCGCCAGATCGGTTGCCGGTGAAGTGGAAACACTGGAAGAACTCAAGAAAAAAATAGAGAAAGAAGGTATTGAGGCCTTTGACAACTGGAAAAAGGACTTCCTCAGGCAGCAAGCTTTTGATAAAATTATCGACTTCATTGATGTTAAAGTCTCAGATAAAACAATAGATTATTTTGTGCTTAAATCCATTGAAAACCTCATAAAAGAAAAGAAATACGACAGCTATTTGAAGCAGGCAGGCAGCGAGGAGAATCTCAAGAACCAGATCAAAGAGAGTATCATTAACGAGCTCAAGAGAGAACGCTTCATAGCTGAAATTGCAAAGGAAAACGGCATAGAAGTTTCAGAAGAAGAGGTATTGAAAAATGCAGAAGAGCTGGCTCCATACTGGGGAATTTCTGTGGAAAGGGCAAGGGAAATAATAAAATCCCGAGAAGATCTTCGCGAGGACATTGCGGCAAATCTGCGAAAGAACAAAGTCATGGATCTGATTATCGAATCCGCAACCATTAAAGAAATAGATGCCGGCGAATCCGCGGAAGAAGGTGGAGAAAAGGCCGAAACACCCGATACTTCTGATTCTGCTGGCGAATCAAAAGAGAGCGCTGAAGAAAAAGAAGAAAAACAGGAGGAATAGTATTTAGATATTTTGAAACATGCTGGCTTAAGCCAGCATGTTTTTTTGTATAATATATCAGATGGGGGGACTGATAATGGTAAAGCGCACAGTGCTTTTTGCAATGATAATAGTCGGAATAGTTCTTCTAGTTTGGTTTTTAACCCTGAGCTTTTCTGGAAAGGTTGTTGTGAACCCTGTTCTATTTAACCTTGGGCCTTTTGAAATCAGATGGTATGGCTTTTTGATTGCCTCTTCCATATTCATTGCCTATTTCCTTGGCAGAAAATTGGCACTAAAAGAAGGTATCAAGGAAGACTATCTCATAGAGATGATATTCTGGGGAATAATCGCAGGCATTATCGGTGCTCGACTGTACTATGTGGCCTTTGAATTTGATCTCTACCGAAAATACCCTCTGGAGATTTTTAAAATCTGGAATGGTGGCCTTGCCATACATGGTGCCATTTTTGGCGCCCTATTATCTGGTTTTTTATACACAAGGCTAAAAAAGAGCGCAGGAATACGTTTCTGGCAAGCTTCTGACATATTTACCTCTGTTCTTCCTCTTGCCCAGGCCATTGGGCGTTGGGGAAATTTCATGAACCATGAAGCTTACGGCGCTCCAACAGACCTGCCCTGGAAAATGTATGTCCCTTCAGCTTACCGTATGCCCGGCTTCAGTCAATACGAGTACTTCCACCCAACCTTTCTATATGAAAGCCTTTGGGATCTTTTTGTTTTCTTTCTTGTTTTCAACTATACAAGAAAATCCCGCAAGAGATATGGCGAAACTACCGGTCTCTATATGGTTTTATACTCAGCTGGCAGGTATTTCGTAGAAGGCTTGAGGTTGGACAGCTTGAAAGTAGGCGAGTTCCGCACCGCTCAAGTTATCTCTATTATTCTCATGATCATCGGTGCACTGTTGTATCTGTACTCGAGAAGAAAAGGCGAAGAAGTGAGAACAGTCTCTTAAAAGCCCTTGCCCTGTGGCTAATTGAAGATTTAACATCCTGACCCAATTCGCCAAAGGTCATTTCGTAACCATCAGGGATAAATATGGGGTCGTATCCGAATCCCTGGCTACCTCGAATTTCCTTTGCAATAGTTCCTTCAACGATCCCCTCGGCTGCAAGCACCACACCGGTTGGGTGATAATAAACGGCAGCGCATTTGAAACGCGCCTTCCTGTTTTTTTCGTCATCAAGACGTTTCAAAAGCTCCTCCATTTTTTCTGTATAGGGACGCCCTTCCATGAACCTCGCGGACTTAATCCCGGGAAACCCTCCAAGGGCATCAATTTCAAGCCCGGAATCATCTGCTATCAATGGAACTCTAAGCCCTTTGAAAGTTTCAACTTTTATAAGCGCATTCTGTAAAAAGGTAGCCCCGTTCTCCTCTATATCAATTTTATCCCCCGCTATGGAGGCAACAGGCATTATTGACCATTCATCCCCTGCTAACGCATTGATTTCAAAGGCTTTGTGCTTGTTAGCAGTTACCAGATATATCTTCATCGTTTCAATCCCTTCACTTCTTCAATAACCTTTTCCGGGAAATCGCTCCTGAAAATTGCAGCTCCCATGACAAGAATATCAGCTCCATATTCAACCACGGTGGGAGCAGTGTTCAAATTCACACCGCCATCAACGGCGATTTCAAATTCAAATCCCTTTTTCTGGCGTATTGTATCAAGTTGCCTTATCTTTTCGGCAGCAAGGGGAATAAATTTCTGACCTGTAAAGCCCGGGTTTACCGTCATCACAAGCACTCCATCAAGAAAAGGCAGAATGCTTTCCAGAGAATTCACAGGGGTATGGGGATTCAACGCAACAAAGGCTTTAACCTCTCTCGATTTTATCCTTTCAAGCAGCCGGTGAAGATGGATTTCAGCTTCTATATGCACAGCTATAATGCTGGCTCCAAGATCCATAAACCTGTCCACATACTTCGAAGGATCGGAAATCATGAGATGAACGTCAAGCGGTAAAGTCTCAACCTTATTCAAGGCTTCAATCAGAGGAAAGCCGAAGGTAATATTAGGCACAAAATGTCCGTCCATAACATCAATGTGCAGATAATCTGCCCTTTTGATTTTATCGAGTTCCTGCTGAAGGTTCATAAAGTTTGCTGCGAGTATTGAAGGCGAAACCTTTGACATCATTTCCACCTCTTTTTTTCTTTGTGCTTTTCTTGAAGCTCTTCATAGATTTTCCGATAGCTCTCATATCTTGTCGTCGGGATATCACCTGTTTCTACCAGTTCTTTGACATAGCACCCCGGCTCATCGACATGAACGCAATCCGAAAAAGAGCAATAACCGCTGTGAACCCTCAAATCCCTGAAATAATTCTTCAGTTCTTCGGGCTCTATTTCGGGGAGTTCCAGCGATGCAAAACCCGGGGTATCCGCAACATATCCACCGAAATCAAATTCCAGAAGTTCCACTCTCGTGGTGGTGTGCCTTCCTCTGTCAAGCTTCTTCGAAATGTCAGATGTTTTCAATTTCAGCCCGGGGTTGAGAGCATTCAAAAGACTGCTTTTCCCAACACCTGACATACCTGCCATGGTGGATATCTTGCCTTTGAACACTTCACGCAATAGATCAATGTTGTATCCTGTTTTGGCTGATACCTCTATTATATTGTAATATTCCCCGTAGGTGTGGTATAAATCAAGCAATGCTCTTCTTGATTTCAACAGATCAACTTTGTTAACGGCAATAATCGTCGGCAATCCACTGTATTCAGCAAGAACGAGAAACCTATCGAGTATATAAAAGGGAACACCGGGTTCTTCAAGGCATGTAACAAGGACGATTTGATCCACATTGGCTATCCGAGGCCTTTTTAGTTCATTTCTTCTGTTGAGTATATTCTCCACCCTTCCAGTATCATCGCCCGTCGGAATAAATTCAACCACATCACCCACCAGAGGTTTGATACCAAGCTTTTTGAAACGCCCCGGCATGTCACAGAGATAGTGTTTCCGGCTGTGTAATTCTGTCACGATAAGAGTTCTGCTGTCATAGCGGATTACGTTCCCCTTTAACCTTTCATGACTCAATGTTCTCCCTCCTGAACTGTCGTCTTCTCAACTGCCCGCAGGCTGCATCTATGTCCGTGCCTTTTTCCGCCCTGAGCACCGTCTCAATACCTTTTTTCTTTAGTGCCTGTTCAAAAGCCTTCGACCTTTCTGGTGAAGGGCGCTGAAATTTTGGGATTACCGGATTCACGGGTATCAGATTAACAAATACTTTCAAGCCCTTCAATAAATGCGCCAGATTATCTGCATCTTCGAGAGAATCATTTACAGCTTCTATCAATATATATTCAAAGGTTATCCTGTTACCTGTCTTTTTCTGATAATACTTAAGTGCTTCAAAGAGTTCTTCTATGGGAAAACGCCTGTTGATAGGCATGAGTATGCTTCTCTTTTCGTCCTTTGCCGCATGGAGGGAAACAGATAGTCTAATATCCAGCCCGGAATCAGCAAGTCTTTTTATCCCATCAGGGATTCCCGCAGTGGAAATTGTGAAATGCCTTATTCCAAGATTTCTCCCTTTTTCATCGTGAAGGACCTCAATGCTTTTGAAAAGGGATTCACTGTTAAGGAATGGTTCTCCCATTCCCATGAATACAATGTTATCGGCATCTTCGCCTATTTCTTTCTCCATATACAATACCTGTGCTACGATTTCTGAAGCACTCAGGTTTCTTTTGAATCCGCTCAATCCTGTTGCGCAAAAAGCACAACCGAGCTGGCAGCCAACCTGAGTCGAAATGCAAAAGGTTATATGTTCGGCGTGGCGAATTACCACAGATTCTATGTATTCACCATCTTGCAGTTCCCAGAGAAATTTTTCAGTTCCATCCTTTGCCTTCTGCCTGTCTTTAAGCGAAAAAACGGGGAAACGGAAATATTCTTTTAGAAAAGCTCTATCGCTTTTTGAGAGATTGGTCATCGCATCAAAGTCAAAGACCTTTTTTCGATGAATCCAATCGTATATTTGAGCAGCCCTGAACCTTTTAAAACCCAGCTCCAGTATTTCATTTTTTAGTTCTGCGTAATTAAGCGAAAGTATTTCCTTCAACTCATCACCACCAGATTTCATCGTTTTTTAAGATATGTGATAAAGCACGGCCTTGGTGCGTCAGGCGGGAAATAATAAGCACCGTATCCCATTTCTGTGGCTTTCAAACTTCCTTTAAGTGTGCTGTCAAAATCGGCACATTCATAACCTGCTTTGTTGAGTTCAAAAACGAGGTCCCGCGTTTCTTCCAGGCTATAACTGTCAATCATCAAAAGAAACTCCCCGTGTTTTACTTCCAGTATTTCTTGAATGAGCTTCCTCTTCTCTCTTGAAAATGTCTCGGCTTCAAGAGTAAAGAAAAGCCATGGCTTTTGATTCAAAAGAGAAAGAGCGCTCCCGGACATTCGTATAACTTCTTTCTCCATCCCTTTCAAGATATATTCCATTTCATCGATCCGTTGCAATTTAAGATCATCGATTCCCCTTTCCACTAATATGTAGGAATCAGAAAAATCGCTGCTGGCAAAAAGGAACCCCTTCTCTTCAAGTTCTGCTAATTCTGACTCAGAAGCAACAAACGCATCTGACGGGGGAGTTTGGTTATATTCAAGCAAAGGCTTTATGTCGCCTATATGCGGGAGACCCTTTATATATTCCACCAGCCACTTTGGATGGGAATATTTCAACCATAGTGGCAGGGCATTCAAATCAACACGTTCCCCGGCAACCTTTCTCAGCACAGCATTTACAAGGTTTCTAAAACTCTTAACGCCTACAAGGGCAACGCTTTCCTTTATGGCAGCATAATCAGGAACAGCATCCATAAAATAAAGCTGAAAAACGCCTATTCTCAATGCGTTTTTGATAGCGACCGGTAGTTTATCGGGCCTTTTTAGAAACTTCATCAGTATATAATCTATAAGAACTCGCTTTCTTAAAGTGCCTAAATAAAGGTTCGCTGCGAATTTTTTCGATTCAAAAGAAAGGGTGGAGAATGCTATCTCCACCTTTTTTGATGGTATATATCCATTTTTGTCAAAATAGTTGAGTATTTCCAGCGCTATTTCCCGGCTATCTTTCATATCAGTTTCGATCACCAAAAAGCCCTGATATGAAAATCATACGAAGCAATTGCAACAATGCCATTGCAACAGAAGCCACATAAGTCATTGCGGCAGCGTTGAGCACCTGATCAACTGCGGTCAGCTCTTTTTCAGGCATGCCCATTCTGTTAAGCAGAATGCGAGCTCTTTTACTTGCGTTCAATTCCACAGGCAGAGTTATGAGGGTGAAGAGAACAACAAGCAAAAATAGCAATATACCAAATTTCATCAATGCGGGCGACCAGAATAAGAGCCCCATCAAAAAGATTATCCAGCTAAACCCCGATCCAAAACTCGCCACCGGGGCGAATACATTTCGAATCTCAAGTGGTACATACTTTTCTTTGTGCTGGATTGCATGGCCTATTTCATGAGCAACAACGCCAAGAGCAGCAATGGAATGGCTGTTATAGGTGGCTGAGGAGAGCCTTACCACCCTGGTCCGCGGGTCATAGTGATCCGAAAGCCTTCCGGGAATTGATTCGATCTTCACTTCAAAAAGGCCTGCACTGTCGAGCAACCTTCTGGCGAGCTCAGCGCCATTAAGCCCGAAACTTGAATTTATGCGCGAATATCTGTAAAACCTCTGCTGCACAAGAGATTGAGCCCATATGGCCAGGATAATTGCCGGGATCAAAAATATGAAGGTTGGATCCCAGAAAAGCATTCAACCACCTCCAGGCATTATTATATCACTATATATTTGACTTTTCTTTAATCGCATGGTTCAAAATTCCGTCGTATCCTTCATGGTAAAATGAAAAAAACAGGAGGTAAAGATGAAGGCACACCATGTCGCTGAAAGCACCATTTTGGAATTGTTAAAGGGAACCGGCTTTGACTGCCCAATTTGCTCCGCTCTAAGCCTTTCCACCAGAAGCTGGATTGAATCCACGCTATCTAATCTCATGCACAATTTCGAACCACGGGGAAAACTCTTGAAAGGCGGCCTTTGCAAGAGACACAGAAGACTGCTGTTTGAGCTGGCCTCTTCGGAATTCAATATTGGTGCTCTTCCACTTTCTCTGCTTTTAGATGAAATGCTCCCCTTGCAGTTAAAAGCACTGGAAAAGAGAAAGGTGATTTACGGGGATAGCTGCTATCTCTGCAAATTTGAAGGAGAAGCTTCTCAGAGATATATAGATACCTTCGGGAATCTTTTCAACCTTCAAAGATGGAAAAAGCTCTATGAAGACTCAGAGCGTATCATATGCGCAGACCATAGCGCCAAGATGCTCTCACATATGAAAAGCAAAAACCGGGAATGGTTTATAAGCGTTCAAAAAAGAAAGTTTTCAGAGCTCCATACCCTTTTGAAAAGATATATAAAAAAGCATGACCACAAAAGCAAAGAGCCCTTTGGAATTGAAAGAAACTCATGGAAACTACTGTTGAAGCTTATTGGTGAAACAAAAACCTGATCTCTAATTTCAATAAGGATATCCACGGAACCCCATGAACATGAAGGCTCCAAATAAACTGGCGATTATGGCTACCAGAAGAATGACAAGTGCAATGATTATCAAAATGCCCTGTATTTTGAAAAAAACCCTTATATTGTCCAAACCATCTTCCAGCATCATGGAGCGATCTGAAAACATGTAGCTCTCAATGGAAGCTTTTGCCTTTCTCAGTTTTGACCCCATTACCAGAGAAATGACACCGCTTATCAAACCTCCGAAAAAAGCTCCCAGACCCTCTGAGCCAGCAGATAAAGAAAATGCAGCGCCAATTAAACCAAGTATACCGGCAATAATTAGCCAGATCCCCAAAAAGCCAGCCCAATATGAAAGCCCTTTGAGCGTAGCAAAAGAAATCTTAATTTCCCTGCCTTCATCAGCCATTGATATCCCCCCTGAAATCCTATGAATTAACCCCCACAGCTTGAACAGCTACCTCCAGAGCATCCTGAACAGCCCGAGCTAACAGTTTCGGAGGTTCCGATTTTCCCGAATTTGAAATTCGCAACTCTTGATATCTGCTTCACAAGCTTTCCGCCACATTTGGAGCAGTGTGGCGTTTCCTCATCGATTTTGAGCAACAGGCTTTCTTCATGATGGCAATCTGAGCATATAAAACGATATAAGGGCATTTTTTCCTCCTTGGATATGAGTTCAATATATTTTACATTATTCATGAGCTTTTTCTCAATAGTGAAGAACAAAGATAGGGCGGAAGGTTCCCTTCCACCCTATCTAATAAGCATGAGAATCAGATCGTTGACATTGGTTCCGGTAGGTCCGGTAATTATAAGGTCATCAATGGCTCTAAGAGCATGATAGGTGTCGTTGTTATCAAGAAAATCGTCAATATTCATGCCTTTTTCCATAAGGCGTTCAACCGTTGTGCCGTCAACAATTCCACCAGCGGCATCTGTTGGGCCGTCAGTCCCATCAGTTCCCACCGACAGAATAACCGTGTTATCAAGCCCTTTTATTCCTCTTGCAGCTGAAAGGGCAAGTTCCTGGTTCCTTCCCCCTTTGCCGCTGCCTTTGACATGAACCACTGTTTCTCCGCCAAGAACGACGGCGCAGGGCTTTTCAAAAGGAGAATTGAATTCACATATCTCCCGCGCAATGGCCGCAAGGAATGTGCCGGCTTCCCTGGCTTCGCAATCGAGAGTTGATGTTAGGATTTTCGCCCTGTATCCAAGGGACTCGGCTTTCCTTGCGGCTACTTCGCATACTTTGCTAACGCTTCCAATTATCTTTGTTTCTACGTTATTCAGCGCTTTTGGCGTTTCGAGCGCTAACACCTCTTTGACTCTTTCTGATATGCTGATCCCGTATTTCCTCACAATGTTTAACGCTTCTTCCGACGTGCTGCTATCCGGATATGCGGGGCCTGACGCTATGCTGTCAAGCCTGTCTCCAAGAACGTCCGAGAGCACCAGGGAAAACACCCTTGCGGGCTGAACCAGGCTGGCAAATCCACCGCCTTTGACCCTTGACAGGTGCTTTCTGACTGCGTTTATCTCCACGATATTGGCTCCTGAGTTCAAGAGCTGTTTTGTTATGTTTGCCAGATCACCAAGAGTAACGCCTTCCCGAAGGCTTTCAAAAAGCGCGGATCCGCCTCCAGAAACGAGAAATAGCACAGTATCTTTTTCTGAAAGATTTCTCGTAACCTCAAGGGCTCTCTCCGTCGCTTTAAGGGTGTTCTCATCGGGAACGGGATGCCCTGCTTCATATACTTCGATACCTTCAATTTCTCCAAGGCTGTGATGGTATTTTGTTATTACGACACCTTTCATTATCTTATCTCCAAGCGCCTCCTTCGCTGCTGAAGCCATTCTCCACGCAGCTTTTCCGATTGCTATAAGGATAACGCCACCTTCGAATTCAGCGGATCGCAACGCGGAAATCACCGCGTTCTCGGGAAGCACTGCATTTATAGCTTCATTTGCAATATACAGGGCGTCTTCCCTGATGCTACTCATTAGTCACACCTCCATCAAATCAAAGAGCGAATAGGCTTATTAACCATACTATCACTGCTGCGGACAATCCTTCAACCAGTGTTCCTATTGTCTGCAATTTGTAACCTGTTTTGACGTCCATTCTCGAGAACTGTGTAACTACCCAGAAATAGCTGTCGTTTGCATGAGATACCACCATTGACCCCGCACCGATAGCGACAACCACGAGGGCTTTTGCGGCAACTGCTGTAAAGCCGAGGGAATCCATTAAAGGTGCCATAAGGGAAGCTGTCGTGATGATGGCAACAGTTGATGATCCCTGGGCGCTCTTTATACCCGCTGCTATTATGAAGGGAAGCCATATTCCTATATTTGCTTTGGCCAATGTATCGCCAATAACGTCGGCGATTCCCGAATTCTGCAAAACTTTCCCGAAGGCTCCACCTGCAGCCGTTATCATTATTATAAGTGCCGCATTAATCAGTGCCTGGCCCACCCATCCGGAGGTGGAAAGCATTTCCTTATCCAGTTTTTTAGGCAATGTGAAAGCTATAAGCACGCCAATCATTAGAGCGGTTACGGGATGGCCTATGAAGCCTATGAAGGTTCTGAAGGCGCCATCACCGAAGGGATGTGTGGGGAAATCAGATATGGATTTCAGGAGAATAAGCAAGATAGGAAGCACAATGGGTAAAAAGGCACTCGAAGCTCTGGGAGCTTCTTTCATCTTTTCCTGGATATCCGTTTCCGTAAGCTCTGGTTCAGGATCTATTTGTATTTTGGCAGCGGCCTTCAAGGCGAACAACCAACCCACCAACATCGCAGGAATTGACACGAGCAACCCCCAAAGGATTACCGCCCCAAGATCTGCGTTGAGAATCCCGGCAGCCGCTATTGGACCGGGGGTTGGTGGCACCATGGTGTGCGTTGCATAAAGCCCTAAGCTGAGTGCTATTGCGCTTGTAGCAAGCGTTATCTTCGCTCTCTTTGAAAGGGCTTTGTTAAGAGGGCTTAGAATTACGAAACCCGAATCACAAAATACCGGTATTGATACGATGTAACCGATAATTGCCATGGCCAGGGGCACTCTTTTCTTTCCAGTGGCTTTAAGAACGCTTTCAGCCATGGTAAATGCCCCTCCAGATTTTTCGAGGAACGTTCCAATGATGGTACCCGCAACGATCACAATACCTATATAACCAACCGTTCCGCCAAATCCTCCTGTAATCGAGGAGATGATATCCGGAAGCTTCATTCCCGATAAAAGCCCAAAACCAAAAGCTGAAAACAGCAGCGCGAGGAATGGATGAAGCTTCCACCTTACAGTTGAGATGATAATGAAAAGCACTGATAGAAGCAAAAGCACTACCAACCAGATACCCATACACTTACCCCCTTTAAGAAAATTGGATACATAAGTACCCAAATAATATGCAGTGAACTACCACGCCTTATAGAAGACATGGCTTCCTGCTTCAACCTGTGATGACTCGTAGACCTCCATTGAGTTCCGCCGCCAGAGCACAGTCCACAGGCGTGAATTCGGGCAGTTCCTGCCCTACTGTTTAACGCTACTGAGCATATTGTGCGATATTCACAGCAGCATTAATGTCCCTATCATGGACCGTCCCACAGTTGGGGCATGTCCATTTCCTTATCCTTAGCTTTTTAACCTCTTCGTTTTTGTACCCGCATATCGAGCATGTTTGACTTGACGCAAAGAACCTATCGATTTTCACAAGTTCGATTCCTAACCTTTCAGCTTTGTACCCCAATGTTGTTATGAATTTGTACCACGATTGCTGTTGAATGTGTTTAGCCAAGCTATGGTTCCTTAACATACCTTTTATATTCAGATTTTCTACCGCAATCTTGCCAACTTGGTTTTCGTTGACAATTTTGTGGGTTGTTTTATGTATCCAATCTTCTTTGATATTGCTGATTTTCTCTATGTATCGTGCCAATCTAAGCCTTGCATCTTCTCTGTTTCTGGAACCTTTTTGTTTCTTAGACAAACTCCTATATAGTCTCTTTAACCGCTTTTCGAATTTCGAAAGATCGGGCATAGAGTACTTCTGTCCGGTACTTAATATCACTGAGTGTTTTATTCCTAAATCTATGCCTAAGACTTCTGTTGAATTGCTCTTTAGCGGGATGCCCGGTGTTTCAACAACGATAGAGACATAATATTTGTTTGTCGTCGTTTTTTTGAATGTCACGTTTTTTATGACAAATTGCTCTGGTAGATTTCTGTGAACACGGACTCTTATGCCTTCTCTAAACTTTGGTACGAAAATATACCCATACTTTTTGTTATCTTCTTTGATGTATAACTGTATGTGTTGTGGAACTCTAAATGTTTGTCTGCTTTTCTTTTTCTTAAAACGAGGATATTTAGCCTGTTTCCTGAAGAATTTCTTGAAAGCATTGTCTAAATCTTTAAGTGACTGCTGTAGTGTCTGGGAATTGATTTCTTTCAGCCATGAATACTTTTGACATTTTTTCAAGCGCGTCAAAAGTTTGGCCCACTCATGGTATCCTGTGGGTCTGTTTAATTTCTCGTACACCAGGTTGCTATAGTTCAGGAAAAAGTTGAACATAAACCTTGTTGCTCCAAAATG